>JAXDLD010000088.1:0-4383 GCA_034666805.1 Acidobacteriota bacterium | reverse complement strand
CGCGCAGCCAGCCTGTGCCCAGAATGGGTATCGCCCGTCCTCGGAATCCGACCGAGCCAGGCCCCCTCCCGTTCCTCCCCGGTCCCCTCTTCCGGTAACATCGGTCCTGTCCTTGGAGGACGGTTATGCCGGAGAAGAGGTCGGGGACATCGGAGAGAGCGATCCAGCGGCCGGCGGCGATCGGTTCGGCGCGGGTCTACCAGCTCAAGGTGTCGCTCCCGGGCAGCCGCCCGCCGATCTGGCGGCGGCTCGAGGTCTCGGGGGAGGTGACGCTCAGCCGGTTCCACGCCATCCTCCAGATCGCCATGGGCTGGGAGGACCGGCACCTCCACCTCTTCGCCGCCGGCAAGACGGTCTACCGCCTCCCGCTCCCGGACCTCGGCTTCCCCAGCAAGGACGAGCGCAAGGTCGCCCTGCGCGAGGTCCTGACCCGCGAGAAGGAGCGGATCCGCTACGAGTACGACTTTCGGGACGGCTGGGAGCACCTCATCGTCCTCGAGAAGATCCTGCCGCCCGGAACGGGGTCGAAGAAGCCGCTCTGCCTGGCCGGCAAGCGCCGCTGCCCGCCGGAGAGGAGCGGCGGCATCGTCAACTATGAGCGCCTCTTGACCGCCCTCCGCAAACGCTCCCGCCCGCGGGATGCGCCAGAGCATGCGGAGATCGCGGAGTGGCTGGAAGCGGGCTTCGATCCCGAGGCCTTCAACCTCGACGAGGTCAACCGGCGGCTCGCGCGGCTCAAGTAGGCGCCCTGCTCAGGCTGGCCTACCGCCCCCGCCCGGCCCCCGCCAGGGCCTCCTCGGTCGCTGGACGGCCGGAGAGGGAGCTCGGGGAGTTGAGGTGGGCGCCCTCGTCGACGCCGACGCCGAGACGGTCGACCAGCTCGCCTCCCAGCCAGCCGGTGACGAGGGCCAGGAGCACGGCGATCGCCGAGAGGGCGACGTCGGTTCCGGTCGGGAGCGAGGGATCGCTCCGGCGCAGCAGCCAGTTGGCGGCGAAGAGGCCGAGGACGACGACGTTGCCCAGCGCGTGGAGGAGGCCGATCCGCTTCGCCCGCGTGCGCGGCGGGATCGCCAGCCAGTCGATCAGGCCGAAGATGGCGGCCAGGAGGCCGCTCACGACTCCGGCCGCGATCAGCCAGTAGGAGACGACGGCGAACTGGGCGCTCCGGGTCGCCAGGTAGATGAGGTCGAAGGCCAGGGCGGCTCCCAGGAGCCCGAGGGGGAAGACGATCAGCATCTGGTGGATCGGATGGCCGAGGATCCGCGCTTTCGCTCGCATGTCACACCTCCACGGCCCGGTTTTGCAACGGGTGTGCCCGCGGCGGCCTCCTCAAGGCGGACGCCGGCGGCGAAACGGGATCTCTCTTTCGAGATCCTGGGGGCCGGGAAGAGAGGCGCAGGCCGGAGAAAAGGTACCCCGGATAGATCTTGTTTCGCTTCCTCGTGAAGATGTTTTCTCGGCGTAAACCACTGAGCCCGAAGAGGTTACTTGCGGAATGCGCCAGCCGCGCTATAGATTGTCGCGATGCCTTCCAGAAAGTCCGCCGCTTCCGGCCCTCCGGCCGAGGACGAGGAGCTCGACGTCGCTCTCATCATCCTGCGCGCCGCCCTGCGCTGGAAACAGAACGACCTCGCGAGGGAATCGGGGATCGGCAACAGCTCCATCTCGGACTACGAGCGCAGGAAGAAGGCCCCGGGGAGGAAGAACCTGCGGAAGATCCTCGAGGCCATGGGCTACCGCGAGAGCGTCCTCGAGCTCACCCGGTGGTTCCTGAACGAGCTGCGCACCACCCAGCGCCTGGCGCCGGGCGAGAGTCTGGACGCCACGGCCGAGACGGCGGCGCTGGCGGAGATGGGGCTCCGCGCCCGGGTCGACCAGGTGACCGGCGAGGTCGGGCGGACGTCGGAGCACCTGATCCGGCTGATGCTCGAGCTCCTGATGGCCCGCGGCGGCGGCCCGTCCGGCGACGACGGCGGGTAGCGCCCTGGCGCGGCGTACCGTACTACTCTAGAGGCGTGCTCCCGCCCAACGTCTTCGCCGGCAGCCGCCTCGACCGCGCCGCCAACCTGCGCCGCGACCCCGAGTGGCTGGCCCGGGCCCTGGCCGACCCCGAGAGCCGCCTCGTCCCCGTCTACCGCGGGCGGAGCCTCGTCCGCTTCGAGGGGGAGGCGGCGCGGGCGGTCGCCCTCCGGGTCGCCCAGGCCGCCCAGACCCCCTGGCTGCCGGCAGACCCCGAGGCGGCCCCCCTCCTCGGGATCGGCGGCGGCATCGCCCACTTCGCGCTCGACCTCTCCCGGCACGCGGAGGAGGACGTACGGCGGCAGCTCCTGGAAATCGGCGACGAAATGGGCGACCTGGTCGAGCTGCGGACGATCGGCGCCGTGCTCGACCGCGAGGAGGCGGCGCTCCTCGCCTATGCCCGCGGCCTCCTCCACTGGCACTCGCGGCACGGCTTCTGCGGGGTCTGCGGCGGCGCTACCTTGAGCCAGAGCGGCGGCCACGTGCGGCACTGCCCACGCTGCGGCGCCGATCACTTCCCGCGCACCGACCCGGCGGTGATCATGCTCGTCACCCACGGCGACCGCTGCCTCTTAGGCCACCAGCGAGCCTGGCCGGAGCGCATGTACTCGACCCTCGCCGGCTTCGTCGAGCCCGGGGAGAGCCTGGAGGAGGCGGTGGCGCGCGAGGTCCTGGAGGAGGCGGGGATCGCGGTCGAGGCGGTCGAGTACCACTCGTCGCAGCCCTGGCCCTTCCCGGCCTCGATCATGCTCGGCTTCCGGGCCCAGGCGGTGACGACGGCGATCGACCGCCAGGACGAGGAGCTCGCCGACGCCCGCTGGTTCCACCGCGAGGAGCTCGCCGACCCCGAAAAGCGTTCCATCCAGCTCCCCAACCCCGCCTCGATCGCCCGCCGGCTGATCGAGGACTGGCTGGCGGAGGGATAGCACAAGTGGTACTGGCTCCGTTTGATCCTGCGGGCGGGCTCCTTCGGGCGCTTCGCGCAGCCAGCCTGCACCCAGAGCATGGGTGTCGCCGTCCTCGGAACCCAACGGGGCCTGTACCGACAAGTTGACAGGTTACAATAGGCCGATTTCTCCGGAGGTGGTCGCTTGAGCTCGCGGGAACCTGGCACCGTCCTAGACGGCAAGTACGAGATCGTCCGGCGCCTGGGGAGCGGCGGAATGGGCGAGGTCCACCTCGTGCGCCATCTCCACCTGCAGGAGCTTCGGGTGGTCAAGATCCTCCGCCAGGACCTGGCCTCCGACCCCTCGGCCCAGGCCCGCTTCCTCCGCGAGGCGCGCCTCGCCACCCAGATCAAGCACCCCAACGTCGCCATCCTCTACGACTTCTCGCGCCTGGCCGATGGCAGCTTCTACATGGTCTGGGAGCACATCGAGGGGCAGGACGTCGGCGACCGCCTGCGCAAAAGCGGCCACTTCCCCATTCCGGTGGCGATCCAGCTCGGCATCCAGGCGCTCCGCGGGCTGGAGGCGATCCACCAGACCGGCGTCATCCACCGCGACCTCTCGCCCGACAACCTCATGATCACCGAGGACCGGCGGGGCCAGTACCGGATGAAGATCATCGACCTCGGCCTCGCCAAGAACCTGGGGCCGCCGGACACCACCTCCAATCTCGAGATCACCCAGGTCGGCATGTTCATGGGCAAGCTCCAGTACTGCTCGCCCGAGCAGGCGGGGACGGTCTCGGGTGAGACCCTCGATCGCCGGAGCGACATCTACTCCTTCGGCCTCGTCCTCTACGAGATGCTCGTCGGCCTCCCCCCCTTCGACTCCGAAAATCCGCACGGCTTCATCTTCAAGCGGCTTTCGGAAGACCCCCTGCCCCTCGTCGGCCGCAACCCCAGGGTGGAGATCCCGGCCGAGCTCGACCGCGTCATCCGCCGCTCCCTGGAGCGCGACCGCGAGAAGCGCTACCCCGACGCCATCCTTTTCATCAACGCCCTGGAGAAGGTAGGCAAGAGCCTGGCCGCCATCGAGACCCAGGAGATCCCGGTCGCCCCCCCGGCTCTGGCGCCTCCCGGGGCTCCGGCGCCCTCCGTCCCCCGTCCGGCGCCGCGCCAGCGCAGCTCCTCCGAGCTTTCGCCCGAGGAGAAAAAGGAGCTCCTGGCGCAGATCGACCGCGCCGGCCGCCGGGCCCAGGAGAGCACGCAGGTCCTTTCGAAAGCCGAGGTGGCCCTGGCCGCCGGCCGGATCGACGAGGCCAAGGAGGTCCTCCGCCAGGTCGAGGCGGCCCATCCGCGCGCCCAGGGGCTGGAGCAGCTCAAGTGGCGGGTCCGGCAGGCCGAGGAGTTCGCGGAGCAGCGGCAGCTGGTGGCCGAGACCGAGCAGGAGTTGGCCGGCTACCTGGAGAAGCGCCAGC
>JAXDLD010000087.1:0-3587 GCA_034666805.1 Acidobacteriota bacterium | reverse complement strand
ACCCCCCACCCGGTACACGAAAATCCCCCCGCCCAGCTCCGCCACCCGCGGCGACCTCCCGACCCACCGGAACGCTCCCGGCGGAATCGGCAGAATCCTGCCGTTCGCGTACGTCGCATACGGGTAGCCGTGGAGGAAGTTGGCCGAGACCGCGACCGGGCCAGGGTGGGTGGGGTCGGGAAACTGCCAGCGGATGCCGTAGAGCGCCGGGTCAACGTGGCCGAAGTAGGCAAGGCCGATCGTCTGGAGGCCCTCGCGGTCCATGTAGCGCTTCAGCCGCTTCAGCCCCTGCCCCCAGTCGAGGTTCGAGTCGAGGAGGATGCGGTCCCCCTGCCCGCCCGCTAAGACGTTGAAGTAGTCGAGGGTGTCCGGGGTCGCCCGGAGGACCGAGAGGGGGTAGATCACCAGGCAGGCGAGCCCGGCCGCGCGCAGGGTCCGCCCGCGGGCGGCGAGCCAGGGAGCGAGCCGGCCGGCGTAGATGCAGGCGAGGGGCAGGACCGGGAGGACGTAGCGGATGCCGTAGTCCACCCTCGTGAAGAGCGAGAACGCGAGGAAGAAGGCGAGGGCGGGGAGCCAGACGAAGATCTGGCCATAGACGCCCCGGGCGCGGGCGAAGGGGGCGAGGAGGAACGCCGCCAGCAGGAGAAGGGGACTCTTATAAAGGAGGGTGATCAGGTAGTAGGCCTTGAACCCCTGGCGCGACCAGCGCCCGAAGAGGTAGTTGGGATACTCGCCGACCTCGTTGATGAGCTGCAGATCGTCCACCCCTTGGAGGTAGGAGACCGGGAGCGGCATCGGCAGCCCCCCTGGCAGAATCGCGGCCACTCGCGACAGCGACCGGCTCCCAAACCGGAAATCCCGAAGGGGTCGCCCTACCCCCTGGAACAGGTAGCCCAGATCGATCACCAAGAGGCTCACGAGGAAGATCCCAGCCAGAGCCGCCAGGCCCCTCCCCATCCGCCGCCTCCGCCCGCCTCCCTCTTCCTGCCGAGCCGCTACGGCGATCATCATCAACAGCAAAAAGATCGGGTAGAGGAGCAGCCCCGTGAACTTCGCCAGCTCCGCCGCCCCCAGGGCCAGCCCGCAGAGTACCAGCCGGCGCCCGGTCGGCTTCCTCACATAGCGATCGAACCGGTAGAGGGCGAGCACCGTGAAGCAGGCCGCTCCCAGGTCGACCGTCGCCAAATGGGCATGCGCCACGATCGACGGACAGAAGACGAAGAGGGTGAGCGCCGCGAGCCCCGCCCCTCGCCCGTAGAGCTCGCGCGCCCAGCGGTAGACGAGGAGCCCGGTGAGCACCCCGAGGAGCACGATCGGCAGCCGGCCGAGGAGGAAGACCCGGTCGTAGATCGCCCGGTTCCGCTCCATGAAATCGGTGCCGAAGACCCAGGGGTACCAGCCGGTGTTCCGCACCCGGGCCGCGGTGTCGACCGCCGGGTGGAGGGCGAAGAGCGGGAGGGCCGAGAGGAGCTTGACGAGCGGCGGGTTCTGGGGGAAGAGGGCGAAGTTGCCCGTCTGCCAGTAGTACCAGCCGGCCGGGAGGTGGGCGAACTCGTCGACCGTGGGGGTGTCCCAGAGGAGGCCGTGGGCGGAGAGGACGACGAAGGCGGCGAGGAGGAGGGCGACACCGGAGCGATGTCTTAGGGACGGGCGATCCCCAGCGCCGGGTGCCGCCGCGGCCATGCTCACTCCATCTCGAACAGCGGGTCGCCGCCTTCGACCGCCTGGCCGGGCTGGACGAAGATGGCTTTCAAGACGCCGTCGTGCTCGGCCAGGATCTCGTTCTGCATCTTCATCGCCTCGAGGACGACGATCCCCTGCCCGGTCTTCACCTCCTGGCCGGCCTCGGCGAGCACGGCGACCACCCGGCCCGGCATGTAGGCGGTCACCCGCTGGCGGCGGCGCCCGGCCTTGCCGCCGCGCGACTGCTGGGCGAGGAAGGCCAGGGGATCGAGCACCTCGACCGCCGTCGACCGCCCCTCGGCCCCCACCTCGTACATCCCCTCGCCCCGGGCGCGGACCGTGACCTCGTGCTGCTGGCCCTCGAGGCGCAGGCTCCATGCATCGCCCAGCGCGGCGGTCTTGGCGGCATCGACGACGTAGGTGCGCTCCCCGATCCGGATCTCGTGGGTACACCCATCTCCCCCGTCGAGCTGGCGGACCTCTACCCGCTCCTCGCGGTCGCCGAGGCGGACAACTACTTCCATGGATTCCCCGATACCGCCTCCCGCCGGGCCGCGGTCCCCCAGCGCGAGGGCCGGCTCGTCTCCGCGGTGGGCTGGCTGCGCTGGGAGCGCTCGAAGTGGGCGAGGGCGGCGGCGACGAGGGGCAGGTCGGCGAGGCGGGTCTCGTGAGAAGGCTGGAGGTCGCCAGCGGCGAGCTTCCGGTCGAGCATCCCGATGTCCAGGTTGCCGGAGCGGAAGTCGGGGTCGGCCAGGAGCGCCTCGAAGAGGGGGACGTTGGTGCGGATGCCCTCGATCCGCAGCTCGGCGAGGGCGCGGCCCAGGCGGGCCAGGGCCCGCTCGCGATCGGCGGCCCAGACGATGAGCTTGCCGAGCATGGGGTCGTAGTGGATCGTCACCTCCGACCCCTCGTAGACCCCGAAATCGTTGCGCACCCCCGGCCCCTCGGGGAGCCGCAGGCGCTCGATCCGGCCCGGAGAGGGGGTGAAACGGTTGAACGGGTCCTCGGCGTAGAGCCGGACCTCGATCGCGTGGCCGTTGGGGCCCTTGTCGCCGACACTGTCGACCTCGGGGCCCAGGGGCTCGCCTTCGGCGATCCGCACCTGGGCGCGGACGAGGTCGATCCCGGTCACCAGCTCGGTCACCGGGTGCTCGACCTGGAGCCGGGTGTTCATCTCCAGGAAGTAGAAGCTGCCGTCTTTCGCCAGCAGGAACTCGACCGTGCCGGCGTTGCTGTAGCCCACCGCGTGAGCGGCGGCGACGGCGGCCTCGCCCATCCGGCGGCGGAGGTCGGGGGTGACGGCGATCGAGGGGGCCTCCTCGACGACCTTCTGGTGCCGGCGCTGGACCGAGCACTCGCGCTCGCCGAGCGAGACCACCCGGCCGTGGAGGTCGCCCAGGATCTGGATCTCCACGTGGCGGGGGTTCTCGATGAACTTTTCCATGTAGACCGAGTCGTCCCCGAAGGAGGCCGCGGCCTCGGAGCGGGCGGCGCGGTAGGACGAGGCGAGCTCCGCCGCGCCCGGGATCATCCGCATCCCCTTACCGCCACCCCCGGATGCCGCCTTGAGCATGACCGGGTAGCCGATCGCCTCGGCCGCCGCCGCCGCGGCTTCGAGGTCGGGCAACGGGTCCTTGCCGCCGGGGACGACGGGCACCCCCGCCGCCATCATGAGCCGCCGGCTCTCGACTTTCGAGCCCATGGCCGCGATGGCCTCGGGCGAGGGGCCGATGAAGGTCACCCCGGCATCGCGGCAGAGGCGGGCGAAATTGGCGTTCTCGGAGAGGAAGCCGTACCCCGGGTGGATGCCGTCCGCCCCGATCTCGACCGCGAGGTCGACCAGGGCCTCGGCTTTGAGATAGCTCTCGCGCGACGGCGCCGGCCCGATCGGGTAGGCCTCGTCG
>JAXDLD010000086.1:0-5694 GCA_034666805.1 Acidobacteriota bacterium | reverse complement strand
AAGTTGTCAGCCGTCAGATCCTGACCGGGCCCGATCCATCGATCCAACTCAGCGATGGCCAGCCGGAGCTTGCGATCGAATTCAGACAGCTCAGCCGCCACGCCGGATGCCGGGGCACCGGGAAGGCCACGGACCTCGACGTCGTAGTTTTCGAGTCCAGCCTCGCCCCGGAACCTCCCCACCAGATTCGCACCTGGCGGGATGAGACCACTCATGATGTCGATCTGCCAGCCGCGAGCCACCTCGATCGTCAGCGGCTCCCGGCTTAGGGCTTCGTCTCGGACCCTACCGAATACCTTGGCGAGGTTGCCGCGGAGCTGGGGCGTGTCGTCGTCCCAATTAACCATTCAGCAGGTCGAGTATTTTCGCTTGAGTGGGGCCTACGTCCACCGCTCTCTGCCCTTCCGCGGGATCTTCCTGGAGTGAAGCCTCGGCATCCAGGTAGTCCGCGATCGCGCGGTCGAAATTGGGGTCGCTCTTGCGATAAGCGCGTAAGCTCTCAAGAGTCGCCTCGAGATCCACCTCGACCTGCTTGACCCGTCGCGCGACGAAGTCCCGAACCGCTTCGTTGACGAGCTGATTTTGCGGCCGGCCCAAGACTTTGCTCAGCGTCGAGAGGCCCGCCTGAACGGCGGGATCGATCCGGTAGGTTGTGGCTTTTCTGGCCATGGGGCTATCCTAAGGCTCTCCAAGGGAGATGTCAAAACTGTGTTTTGACGTCAGTGCTCCACAGGCGTCCTCGACGGGGAGGACCGCCGGAGTCGATGACCCGCAGGGCAGCCGCAGAGGATAGACTCCTCCTATGCACGGCCTGCTCCGCACGGCATCACCCTGGCGCGTCCTCGACGGCTTCGGCCGTTCGGTGCGGGCGGCCTGCCGCTACGCGGCGCCGCGCGACGCGGCCGAGCTCGCGGCGCTCCTCGCCCGGGCGCTGGAGGAGGGGCTCTCGGTCACCTTCCGCGGCTCGGGGAAGAGCTACGGCGACGCGGCGTTGAACGGCGCCGGCCTGGTCGTCGACCTCACCCGCTTCAACCGGACCCTCTGCTGGGACCCGGAGGAGGGGGTGATCGAGGCCGAGCCGGGGTTGACCATCGAGGGGCTCTGGCGGCGGACGATCGAAGACGGCTACTGGCCGGCCGTGGTGCCGGGCACCATGTTCCCCACCCTGGCCGGCTGCCTGGCCATGAACATCCACGGCAAGAACAACTTCCGGGTGGGGACGATCGGCGACCAGGTCCTCGAATTCGATCTTCTCACCCCTCGGGGCGAGACCCTGCGCTGCAGCCGGGCGGAGAACGCCGACGTCTTCCACTCCGTGATCGGCGGCGCCGGGCTCCTGGGAGCGATCACCCGGGTGCGCCTGAAGCTCAAGAAGATCGAGAGCGGCCTCCTCCGGGTCGAGCCGCTCCTCGCCCGCAGCTTCGGCCAGATGTTCGACCTCTTCGAGGAGCGGCTCCCGGCCGCCGACTATCTGGTGGGCTGGATCGACGCCTGGAGCGAGGGGCGCGGGCTCATCCACCAGGCCAACTACCTGCCGGGCTCGGAAGACCCCCAGGGTCCGGCCTCCCTCCACGTCGAGCGCCAGGGCTTGCCACCCCGCATCCTCGGGCTGCCGCGGAGCCAGATCTGGCGCGGGATGACCTTCTTCATGAACGACCCCGGCGTGCGCCTGACGAACTTCGCCAAGTACCACCTGGGGCGCGTCGACCGTCCGGGCAAAACCTACCTCCAGTCGCACGTCGCCTTCGCCTTCCTCCTCGACTACATCCCCAACTGGCGGCTCGCCTACGGCCCGCAAGGGCTCGTCCAGTACCAGCTCTTCGTGCCGAAAGAAGAGGCGCGGCGGGTGATGCCGGAGATCTTGAAGCTCTGCCGCGAGCGGGGGATCGTCTCCTCCCTCGGGGTGCTCAAGCGCCACCGGCCCGACCCCTTCCTCCTCACCCACGCCTTGGACGGCTACTCGCTCGCCCTCGACTTCCGGGTCGCCACCAAGGGCTGGGCGGCGCTTCAAGCGCTCGGGCACGAGATGACCGCGCGGGTCCTCGACTCGGGGGGGAGCTTTTATCTCGCCAAGGACGCGCTCCTCGATCGCGAGGAGATCGCGCGGGCCTACGGCGAGCGGTTGGTGGCGTTCCAGGCCATGAAGCGGCGGCTCGATCCGGACGGGGTGTTGACGAGCGATCTCGCGCGGCGGCTGCTCGACTCAGGGCAGGGAGAGGCCGCGGAACGGCCGGCGCTCGCGGCTTCGGCGGCGCGCTAGGGCCCCCACCTGTGGGGGGCGAGCAGGCAACGGACATCGCCGATCTGTACCGGACGCCCAAATCGGCTACAATCCGGCCCCCATGAGCGAGCCCATCTCCGTCCAGTCCATCCGCGAGCTGCCGCGGCACATCGGCCAGGAGGTCACCCTCTCCGGCTGGATCGACAACAAGCGGTCGAGCGGCAAGATCGCCTTCCTCTCCGTGCGCTCGACCGGCGGCGTCGTGCAGTCGGTGGCGAGCCGCGCCGACCTCCCCGAGGCCGAGTGGGCCGATGTCGAGCGGGCCGCCCAGGAGTCGACCGTCCGGATCACCGGGAAGGTCAAGGAGGACAAGCGGGCGCCGGGCGGGGTCGAGGTGCAGCTCACCGGCTTCGCCGTCTTGGCACTGACGACCGACTACCCGATCACCCCGAAGGAGCACGGCACCGCCTTCCTGATGGAGCACCGCCATCTCTGGCTGCGCTCCTCCCGCCAGCGGGCGGCGCTCCGGGTGCGGAGCGAGGTCGAGCAGGCGATCCGCGACTTCTTCTACCAGCGCGACTTCACGCTCATCGACTCGCCGATCTTGACCCCCGCCGCCTGCGAGGGGACGTCGACGCTTTTTGAGACCGACTACTTCGGCGATAAGGCCTACCTCTCGCAGTCCGGCCAGCTCTATCTCGAACCGGCGGCGGCGGCGCTCGGCAAGGTCTACTGCTTCGGCCCCACCTTCCGGGCCGAGAAGTCGAAGACCCGCCGGCACCTGATGGAGTTCTGGATGGTCGAGCCCGAGGTCGCCTTCCTCGAATTTGAGGGGCTCTGCGACCTCGCCCAGGAGTTCGTCGTCTACCTGACCGGCCGGGTCCTCGAACGCGCCAGAGAGGAGCTCAAGATCCTCGAGCGCGACACCGCGAAGCTCGAACAGATCCTGCCGCCCTTCCCGAAGATCACCTACACCGAGGCGGTCCAGATCTTGAACGAGGCGGGCAACCCCATGACGTGGGGGGACGACTTCGGGGCCGACGAGGAGACCCTCCTCGCCAGCCGCTTCGACCGGCCGGTGATGGTCACCCGCTTCCCCAAAGCCTTCAAGGCCTTCTACATGCAGCCCGACCCGGAGAACCCGGATCTGGTCCTCGGGATGGACTTGATCGCCCCCGAGGGCTACGGCGAGATCATCGGCGGCAGCCAGCGCATCCACGACCACGACCTGCTGCTCGAAAAGATCCGCCAGCACGACCTGCCGGTCGAGGCCTTCCAGTGGTATCTGGACGTCCGCCGCTACGGCGCCTTCCCGCACAGCGGCTTCGGCATGGGGATCGAGCGCTTCGTGGCCTGGATGTGCGGCCTGCCCCACCTGCGGGAGACGATCCCGTATCCGCGGATGCTGTACAAGATCTATCCGTAGTAGATACTTAACACGTAGATGCTGTAAAAATGTGGGGATGGGGTCCATGCGCCCGAGCCGCCTCGTCACCTACGCGAGTCTCACTCTCCTTGTCCTCATCTGGGGAACGACCTGGGCGGCGATCCGGGTCGGCCTCGCGGGCATCCCGCCGCTCGCCGGGGTGGCGATCCGGTTCGGGCTCGCGGCGGCCGTCCTCCTCCTCCTCACCCCCTTCTTCGGGGTCCGGCTCGGGCGCGACCCCATGGAGCGCCGGCTGTGGGTGGCGAACGCGGCCCTCACCTTCTGCATCTCCTACGGCATCCTCTACTGGGCCGAGCAGTGGGTGCCGTCGGGTCTGGCGGCGGTGCTCTTCGCGACCTTCCCCCTGATGGTCGCCCTCTTCGCCCACCTGCTCCTGCCCGGCGAGCGTCTCACCCCCGCCGGCTCGGTGGGCATCCTCGTCGGTTTCGCCGGGGTGGCGGTGATCTTCTCCGAGGACTTCTCCCGCCTGGGCGGCCCCCATGTCGGGAAGGCGGCGGCCCTCCTCCTGCTCTCGCCCTTCACCTCGGCGCTCGGGGCGGTCTCCGTCAAGCGCTGGGGAAAAGAGGTGCATCCGCTGTCGATCACCGCCGTGCCCATGGCGATCACGGCCCTGGCGATGGGCGGCATGGCGGCGCTCTTCGAGCGCGGGCGTCCCTTCGTCCTCGACCGGCCCGCCCTCCTGGCGGTCCTCTATCTCGCCCTGGTCGGCTCGGCGGTCTCCTTCACCCTCTACTTCTGGCTCCTGGCGCGCCTCCCGGCGACCGCCCTGTCGCTCATCAACTACATTATTCCGGTGGTGGCGGTGGCGGTGGGGACCCTCTGGCTCCACGAGCCGCTCACGGCGCGGATCGTCGCCGGGGCGGCCCTGGTGATCGTCGGGGTGGCCTTGGCCCTCCGGGCGCGGCGTTGACCCGACCTGTGATAATCAGGCCTCCATGACGCTGTCCATCTTCCTCGTCCTGGCGCTCCTCGTCGTCGTCGTCGTCTCCTTCTCGCTGGAGAAGATCCCGGTCGACATCACTACCCTCTTCCTCCTCTGCGCCCTCGTGCTCTTGAAGCTCCTGCCCTTGAAGGAAGCGTTCGCGGGCTTCTCCTCCGAGATCGTCATCGTCCTGGGTTCGATCTTCGTCCTCTCGGGAGCGCTCATCAAGACCGGAGTGATGGACAGCTTCGGCACCGCCATCCAGCGGATCGCCGGCACCAGCAAGACCAAGGTCCTCCTCTGCCTGCTGCCGGCGACCTCCTTCATCGCCGCCTTCATGCACAACACGACGACGACCGCGGTCTTCCTGCCCGCCGTCCTCGGTCTTTCGAAGCGCACCCGGATCAACCCGGGGCAGATCCTCATCCCCTTCGCCTTCGCCTCGATGATGGGGGGGACCTGCATGGTCTTCTCCTCCTCGACCAACATCGCGGCGAGCAGCTACATGCGGAGCCAGGGCCTGGCCCCCATCGGCCTCTTCGAGTTCCTGCCCGTCGGCCTGGCGGTCATCGCGGTCGGCATCGTCTACCTCCTCCTCCTCGGCCCGCGGCTGCTGCCGGAGACCGGCGAGGGCAGCTTCACGGAGGAGTACAACATCCGGGAGTACCTCTCGGAGGTCGTCGTCACCCCCGGCTCGCCGCTCGCCGGCCAGGCGATCCGCCAGCTGCATATGACGGCTCTCACCGTGCTCGCCGTCCATCGCGGCCGGGAGGTGATGTACGCCGAGGCCGACACCGTCCTGGCGGAAGGAGACCAGTTGATCGTCAAGGCCTCGCGCGAGGGGCTGCTCGAGGTCAAGCGTACCCGCGGCCTGGAGATTGTGCCGGACCTGCATCTCGGCGACCTCGATCTCGCCGGCAGGGGGATCTTCAAGATCGTCGAGGCGATCGTCATGCCGCAGTCGATGCTCGTCGGCCGGACCTTGAGAGACCTCGACTTCCGCCGCCGCTTCGGGCTCACGGTCATCGCCGTCCACCGGCGTGGCCAGGCCCTGCCGACGAAGATCCGCTTTCTCCCGCTCAAGGTGGGCGACGTCCTGCTCCT
>JAXDLD010000085.1:0-7502 GCA_034666805.1 Acidobacteriota bacterium | reverse complement strand
CCAGGCTCTCCCGGCACCGGAATGGCGGAGTGAGGCGGCCTACCTGGCGCCGCGCACGGCGGTGGAGGAGGTGCTGGCCGGGCTCTGGCAGCAGGTGCTGGGCGCTGAGAGGGTCGGAGTCGAAGACGATTTCTTCCGGCTGGGCGGCCACTCCCTGCTCGCCACCCAGCTCGTCTCGCGGGTGCGCGGTACCTTCCAGGTCGAGCTGCCCCTAAGGCGGCTCTTCGAGGCGCCGACCATCGAGACCCTCGCGGCGGCGGTGACCGCCGCCGAGACGAAGCCGGGGCAGAGCGAAAAGATCGCACGGGCGCTGCTCCGGATCAGCCGCGGCCGAACTGGTGTAGGAGCTAACCCGGAGCACCAGTAGAACCCCGTGGGTATTTCAAAGGGCCGCGACGGTCCTCGGCGGCGCGCTGTTCGGCGGCCCAGGGCCTCAGAGGCGAGTTAGTTGCTCTAGAGGTGGGGGGGAGTGGTGCCGGAGGCGGGACTCGAACCCGCAAGCCCTTACGGGCGGAAGATTTTAAGTCTCCTGCGTCTGCCATTTCGCCACTCCGGCCGGCGGCTGGATTGTAGCAGCGTCGGCAGGCTACAATCCGCCCCGCACCCCGACCGGACCTTCGTCCAGGACCCTTGCCCATGTACCGCGAGCCCGACTTCTCCCTGCCGCACCTCGCCGCCGCCCCCGAATGCCGCTTCACGCCCGCTCCGGCGGACACCGTCCTGCCGGACGGGTTCATGTCGACGACCAACCACCCGACCTATGTCAGGGTCGGTGGGCGCTGGCGGATGCCGGAGCGGCCGCGGATGGACTGCCACCTCGTCTGGGACCCGGCGGCCGAGCGGCTGGTGATGAAGGAGTTCCGCCTCGTCCGGCGGGGCGACCTCGTGGCCACCGTCAGCGCCGAGGACGGCTCGGAGGGGGTCCTCGTCTGGGATCGCGGCTTCGCCGACGAGGTCGACGAGACGATCGCCGAGGCCTTCTCGTTCATGGCCTCCGAGGTGAGCCGCGAGAAGCCGGTCAACTACGAGGCCATCTTCAAGGAGTTCCTGGTGAACCGGGGCGGCGGCGGCTTCATCCTCTGGGTCATCGGGCCGGCCCTCGTCCACTCCCGCGGCCGCCAGGCCATGGAGTGGATGATCCACAACGGCTTCTGTCACGGCTTGATCAGCGGCAACGCGGTGGGCGTGCACGACGTCGAGGCCGCCCTCTACGGCACGACCCTCGGCATGATGGCGGACGGCTCGGGGACCGCGGGCGGGCACATCACCCACATGCGGGCCATCAACGAGGTCAAGAAGGCGGGCTCGATCCGGGCCCTGGTCGACTCAGGCCTTTTGAAGAGCGGCATCATGCACGCGCTCACGGTGACCGGGACCCCCTACACCCTCGGCGGCTCGATCCGCGACGACGGCCCGCTGCCGGAGACTGTCGCCTCCGCCCTCGATGCCCAGGAGGCGATGCGCGAGCTGACCACCCGCGCGACCATGGTCGTCATGGTGGCGACCGCCCTCCACGCCATCGCCGTGGGCAACATGCTCCCCACCTTCTGTGCCCGGCCGGACGGCGCGATCTCGGAGGTGACGACGATCTGCGTCGACCAGACCGAGTTCGTCGTCAACAAGCTCAAGGACCGCGGCACCCACCAGGCGTTCGGCGTCGTCACCAACGCCCAGGACTTCCTCCGGCTCCTCCAGCTCGAGCTCCAGGAGCGCATCCGCTGAGAGCCGGCTGAAACCCGGGGAGATCCCCGGCCGTAGGGGGGACCGACGCGCCCGAGCGCGAAGGAGCCGCCCATGGATCTCTTCCGGCAAGACCTGCGACACGCCCTCCGGAGGCTCGCGAAGACCCCCGGCTTCACCGTCATCGCCGTCCTCACCCTGGCGCTCGCCATCGGCGCCAACACCGCGATCTGGAGCGTCGTCCACGGCCTGCTCTTGAAGCCGCTGCCGTTCCCGCGGCCGGACCGCCTGGTGCAGGTGATGCGCGGCTCTCCCCAGGGGACCTCCGTGGACGTCGCCATCCCGCGGTTCCTCTACTGGCGCGATCACGCCCAGGTCTTCGACCACCTCGCCACCTTCGACAACCTGGGCTCCGGCTTCAACCTGGCGGGAAGCGGTCTGCCCGAGCGCATCGTGGGCTCGCGGGTCAGCCGCGACTTCCTCACCGTTTTGGGCGTCCGCCCCGTCCTCGGGCGCGACTTCCTGCCCGAGGAGGACCGCCCGGGCGCCCGGCGGGTCGCCCTCCTCTCGCACGGCCTGTGGACCCGGCGCTTCGGCGCCGACCCCCAGGTCCTCGGCCGCCCGCTGCGGATGAACGGGGAGGGCTATACGGTCGTGGGGGTGATGCCGGCCGGCTTCCGCTTCCCGGCCAAGGCGGAGCTCTGGACGCCGCTCCAGCTCGATCTCGGGAGCCGCGAGAAGGCCAACTACCTGGAGATCGCCGGCCGCTTGAGGGACGGGATCGGCCTCGCCCAGGCGCGAGCGGCGATGAAGACCGTCGATCGCCAGTTCGCCAGCAGCTTCCCCGGCATGCTGTACGACCCCCGCGAGTCCGTCGTCGTCCAGCCGCTCCAGGAGCGCCTCTACGGCCAGCTCCGGCCGGCCCTCCTGGTCCTCATGACCGCCGTCTTCTCGGTTCTCCTCATCGCCTGCGTCAACCTCGCCAACCTGCAGCTCGCCCGCGCGGCGGCGCGGCGGCGGGAGATCGCCATCCGGAGCGTCCTCGGGGCCGGCGCCGGGCGGATCGTGCGCCAGCTCCTGACCGAGAGCCTGCTCGTCGCCTTCGCTGGCGGCGCCGCCGGGCTCCTCCTGGGTGCCGCGGTCCTGCCGCTCCTCCTCGCCTTCTCGCCCGCCCAGATCGACCTCCTGGCGCCGATCCGCATCGACGGCTCGGTCCTCGCCGCGACCGCCGGCCTGGCGCTCCTCTCCGGGCTGCTCTTCGGCCTCGCCCCCGCCCTGGGCGCCGCGCGCTCCGACCCGCACGAAGCGATCCAGGAGGGCTCGAACCGCACGGCGGGCGGGCGCCGGGGCGTCCGCGTCCGGCGACTCCTGGTGATCGCCGAGGTCGCCCTGTCGCTCGTCCTCCTGACCGCCGCGGGGCTCCTGGCCAAGAGCTTCTCCGGCCTGCTCGGCACCGCCCCCGGCTTCTCGTCGGACGGCGTGTTGACGGCGAAGCTCTCGCTCCCCGAAGGCCGCTACGGCAACCCGGCGGCGCTCGACCGCTTCAACCGTCAGGTGCTCGAGAAGGCGGCGGCGATTCCGGGGGTGACCCAGGCGGCCTTCGCCACCTCGCTGCCGCTCGAAGGCGGGCCCGACCTGCCCTTCACGATCGAGGGGCGCTACCGCGGCAAGGGGAGCGAGGAGGGGGTGGGGGAGGCGCAGTACCGGGCGGTCACCGCCGACCTCTTCGCCGCCCTCCGCATCCCGCTCACCGCCGGCCGCCCCTTCACCGCCGCCGACGGCGTGGGCGCTCCCGGGGTCGCGCTCGTCAACGAGACCGCGGCCCGCCGCTTCTGGCCTAAAGGTGGCTCCATGGGCGCCCGCATCACCCTCGGTCAGCCGTTCGTCCCCGAGCTCGCCGACCCGGCCCCGCGGACGGTCGTCGGTATCGTCAAGGACGTCCGCGAGCTGGGCCTGGGCGAGGCCGTGCCGGCGATCGTCTACCTGCCCATCGCCCAGATGCCCGCGAGCTTCGCCGGCAAGCTCGTCGCTCTCCTGCCGATGAGCCTCGTGGTACGGACGGCGGGGTCGGGTGGCGCCGGAGCGGGTCTCGCCGCCGCCCTCGACCGGGCGGTCTGGGCGGTCGACCCCGAGCAGCCGGTCAACGACGTGCGCTGGATGGACGAGATCGTCTCGCGCTCGCTGGGGTTGGAGCGCTTCGGCGCCCTGCTCTTGGGCGTCCTCGCGCTCATGGCGCTCCTCCTGGCCGCCATGGGGATCTACGGCGTCCTCTCCTACCTGGTCGAGCAGCGCACCCGCGAGATCGGCGTCCGCATGGCCCTCGGGGCAACCGGCCTCGCGGTGCAGCGGATGGTGGTGGGCCAGGGCATGGCCGCCGTCCTCGCCGGGGTGGTGCTGGGCCTGGCCGGGGCCCTGGGCTTGACCCGGCTCCTCGGCAGCCTGCTCGTGGGGGTGAGCGCCCACGACCCGACGGCCTTCGCCCTGGCGCCGGTGGTGCTCCTCAGCGTGGCCCTCCTCGCGAGCGGCCTCCCGGCGCTCCGGGCGAGCCGGATGGACCCGGTCGTGGCGCTCCAGCGGGATTGAGGGCGTGGTAGAACATCCGGGTGAAAATCCGGTTCGGCAGGGTTAATCTCGGGCTGGCGCTCTGTCTGCTGGGAGCCTTCCCCACGGCCTGCCCGCGCCGGCCGCCGCCCGGCCCTTCGCCGCTCCGCTTCGAGGTCGTCCTCCCCGCCGGCTTGACGACCGGGCCGGTGGACGGCCGGCTCGTCCTCATCCTCTCCGGCGACCCCGGCGCCGAGCCCCGCTTCCAGCTCCGTGACGAGGGACCGAGCCAGCAGGCCTTCGGGGTCGACGTCCAGGGCTTCCGGCCAGGGGGGAGCGCGGTGATCGACGGCGCGGCCGTCGGTTACCCGGCGCCGAGCCTCGCCGACGTCCCGGCCGCGCGCTACCGAGTGCAGGCGGTTTTGAACGTCTATGAGACCTTCCGGCGTGGCGACGGCAAGGTGGTCTCGCTCCACGCCGACCACGGCGAGGGGCAGCAGTGGAACCTCTCACCCGGCAACCTCCTCTCCGAGCCCCTGGAGATCGAGGTCGATCCGGCGCAGGCCGCTCCCATCCGGGTCGAGCTCGCGCGCGCCATCCCGCCGCTCCGGCCGCCTGAGGACAGCCGCTCGGTCCGGCACGTGCGCATCGTGAGCCCGCTCCTCTCGCGCTTCTGGGGGCGCCCAGTCGAGCTCGGAGCGGTGGTGCTCTTGCCGGACGGCTACGACGAGCATCCCGGGGCGCGCTACCCGGTCGTCTACTACCACGACCACTTCGGCTTCACGATCCCCGCCGCGGGGGAGGGTCGGCGGTCCCCTGCGGCGGTTCCGCGCATGCTGATCGTCACCCTCCAGCACGCCAACCCCTACTACGACGACTCCTACGCCGTCGACTCGGAGAACGTCGGCCCCTACGGCACCGCCATCGTCCGCGAGCTGATCCCCGAGGTCGAGCGGCGCTTCCGGGCGATCGGGGAACCCTGGGCGCGGGTCCTCTACGGCAACTCGACCGGCGGCTGGGCGGCCCTGGCGCAGCAGGTCTTCTATCCCGACCTCTACAACGGCGTCTGGGCCAACTGCCCCGACCCGGTCGACTTCCGGGCCTATCTCACGACCGACCTCTACGCCGACGCCAACGCCTACTGGGAGGAGGGGCGCCTCGGCCGCTCTCCCCGGCCGGCCAGCCGCGAGCCGGGCGGCGGGGTGACCTCCACCATGGAGGGGACCAACCGTTACGAGCGGGTGCTGGGCAGCCATGGCCGCTCGGGCCAGCAGTTCGACGCCTGGCAGGCGGTCTACAGCCCGGTGGGGGAGGACGGCTATCCGCGGGCCATCTTCGACAAGGCGACCGGCGCCATCGACCACCAGGTGGCCGCCGCCTGGCGGGAGCGCTACGACCTCACCCACGTCCTCGCCCGCGACTGGCCGGCCCTCGGCCCGAAGCTCGCCGGCAAGCTCCACCTCAAGGTGGGTGGAGCGGACAGCTACTACCTGGAGCGCGCCGTGCTCCTCCTCGACCGCTTCCTCGCCAGCACCCGGGAACCCGGCCACGGCCCCTGGTACGCGGGGGACATCGAGATCGGCCGCGGCGAGCCCCACTGCTATACGGGGGACCTGCCGGAAACCTTCTCCCGGCTGAGCTTGAACCAGCGCCTGCTGCCCATCGTCGCCCAGCGTCTGCTGAAAACGGCTCCCCCGGGGGCGGACGTGACGAGCTGGAGGTATTGAAAGAGACAGCGTAGCCCAGCCCCTTGACAAGCAGCCCGATCAAAGAAACCATGTCGTCGTGCCAAGATGAAATTCTTGGTCGTGGGAAGGAGATCTCCATGGAACACCAGGACATCAACCTCAACGTTCTAGGCTATCGAGACGGTGACGAATGGGTTGCCCTGGCGCTGGAGATGGATCTAAGAGGCTACGGCGACTCATTTGAAGAGGCTCTGGAGGATCTGAGAGAGCTGGTGAATATGCAGATCAGCTTCTCGCGCTTCAAAGGGCAACCGGAGCTGATCTGGAAGGCTGCCGACCCGATCTGGTTCGAGCGCTTCGCTGAGGTCCGCCGGGAGTACCTCGAGGCTCTTGTTCGCGAGTCGGAAGTGTCGGAACCCGAGTACAGCATCGCCGGGCTCCCGATACCCACCGCCGATGTCATCGAGAGCCTAAGGGCCAATTTCGTGCTGGCTGAGGCGTGAGACTCATTGGCCAGGCCACTGTCTTATCGTGATGTCGTAAAGATCCTCAAGGCACATGACCCCCGGTTCGAGTTTTTCGTGAACCGAGGCAAGGGAAGCGAACGCATGATTTACCATCCGGACGTCAATGGTAGGCCTGCTTCGCACCCCGTCAAACACCACGGAGATGGAACCGAGTTGAGGCAGGGCGTGCTTTCATCGCTCATCCGCCGGTTTGCCCTGCCTCGCAACATCTTCTCGTAACTCCATTCGCCGCGATTCCAGACCCTCCTTGTGGCATCCTTGTCGGGACCGCAACCGAAGGAGGTTTGACCGATGCTCCGCTCCCTGCTTCTCCTCCCGTTCCTGCTCGCCGCTCCGGCGGGCGCCGCTCCCCCCGTAAAGCCCCAGCCCGCCGCGCCGGAGCTGACCGCCCCGACCGCCGCGACGGCCCCGCCAGTCGTGGGCACCGTTCCGGCGAAGCCCTTCCCCCCCGGCGACGACTCGGTCCGCCGCGTCCCCATCGCCGAGGCCCAGCAGGCGATCAAGGCCGGCAAGGTCGTCGTCGTCGACGTCCGTTCCGCGGAGGACTACGCCGCCGCCCACGCCCACGGCGCCGTCTCGATCCCCTTGGGCGAGATCGAGAAGCGCAGCAAAGAGCTCCCCCGCGAGAGCTTCATCATCACCTACTGCACCTGACCCAACGAGCACACGAGCGCCCGTGCGGCGCTCCTCCTGGAGCAGCAGGGTTTCCCCCGGGTCGGCGCTCTTCTGGGCGGCCTCCATGCCTGGCAATCGGCGGGGCTGCCGATCGACAAGAGCCCGGCGAAGCCGTAAGAGCCTGAGCGGTTCTAATCCCTCTTCGGCACCCGCTCGGCGATCAGCCGATGGACGTCGGGCGGCGCCTCGCCGGCGTGGAACGCCCGCGCTCGCTCGGTGACCTCGCGGTCGGCCACCGTCATCCGGTCGCGCTGGCGCAGGTACTCCAGCCAGGACTTGACGAGGAAGACCTCGACCAGGCGGTGCTCGACCGCGGCGTCGGCGAAGAGACCCCACTCCATGGCGCCGTCGCGCAGCCGGATGCGGCGGACGGCGCGCATCGCCTGCTTGA
>JAXDLD010000084.1:0-7583 GCA_034666805.1 Acidobacteriota bacterium | reverse complement strand
CTACGTGGGCGGCCGCCACAAGCCGGAGTACGAGGTGCCGACCGGAGTGCCGGCGGCGGAGATCGCCCGCCTCGCCGAGCGGCTGACGACGGCTCCCGCCGGCTTCGCGGTGCACGAGAAGATCAAGAAGCTCTTGAAAGAGCGGGCCGAGATGGGGCAGGGCCAGCGGCCGGTCGACTACGGCATGGCCGAGTCGCTCGCCTTCGGCTCCCTCCTGGTCGATCCGCGGGGGGGCACCCCCATCCGCTTCAGCGGTCAGGACAGCCGCCGCGGCACCTTCAACCAGCGGCACTCGGTCCTGATCGACGTCGAGACCGGGGCCGAGTACATGCCGCTCCAGCACCTGGCGCCCGAGCAGCCGCGCTGCGAGATCTACGACTCCATGCTCTCCGAGGCGGCGGTCCTGGGGTTCGAGTACGGCTATAGCCGCGACTACCCGGAGACTCTGGTCCTCTGGGAGGCGCAGTTCGGCGACTTCGCCAACGGCGCCCAGATCATCATCGACCAGTTCATCACCGCCGGCGAGGACAAGTGGGGTCTCCTCTCCGGCCTCGTCATGCTCCTCCCTCACGGCTACGAGGGGCAGGGGGCGGAGCACTCCTCCGCCCGCATGGAGCGCTACCTCCAGCTCGCCGCCGAGGACAACATCCAGGTCTGCCAGCCGTCGACCGCCGCCCAGTACTTTCATCTCCTCCGCCGGCAGGCGCTCCGCAAGTGGAGGAAGCCGCTCGTCGTCTTCACCCCGAAGAGCATGCTGCGCCACAAGGACTCCTCCTCGTCCGTCGCCGACCTCGCCCGCGAGCGCTTCCTCCCCGTCGTCCCCGACACCGGGGATTTCGGCGAGCGGGGGGCGAAGCGGCTCCTCCTCTGCACCGGGAAGATCGGCCACGAGCTGAAGCGCGAGCGCGAGCGTCTGGGGCAAGGGGGGACGACGGCGGTGGTCTTCCTGGATCAGCTCTACCCCTTCCCGGAGCAGGATCTCAGCCTGGAGCTCGCCCGCCATCCCGACGCCAGCATCGTCTGGGTGCAGGAGGAGCCGGCGAACATGGGATCGCTTTTCTTCGTCCTCCCGCACATCCAGCGCCTCGCCGGCCGCCCCGTGCGCACGATCAAGCGCTCGGCCTCGGGCAGCCCGGCCACCGGCTCGGCCAAGGCCCACGGCCTGGAGCAGAAGACGCTCCTCTCGCTGGCGTTCCTGTAGGCGCGGCACCAGGGCGAAACCACCGGCCCGCCCTTCCGTAGTGAAGGGCGGGAGGTGACTTTAAGCCATGTTCGGAATCGCCGCGCTCTTCGTCCTCTTCGCCCTCTTTGGCGGGCTCTTCCTGCTTTTCGCCCTCGTCGCCGGGATCTTCAAGCTGGTCTTCAGGGTGGTGCTCCTGCCGGTCGCCTTGGTCGCCGGCCTGATCAAGCTCGTCGTCCTGCCCCTCGTCTGCCTGGTGCTCCTCTGCGTGATCGGCCCCATCCTCCTCGTCCCGCTCCTCCTCCTCGGCGGCCTCGCCGGCCTCGCCTGGGCGGGCTTCCACGTCATCGCCGCGGTCGTCTAAAGCCGCTACAATCCCCTGGCGTCCGGCCGCCGCCGGGCGCCAGGGAGGATCGATGACCGATACCGAGCGCATTTCCGACTAGCTCCGGCGGGCGGTTTCGGGGGGAGCCTGGCACGGCCCGTCCGTCGACGAGCTGCTCTCCGGGGTCGACGCCGCGGCCGCCGCGGCGCGGCCCCTGCCCCAGGCCCACAGCATCTGGGAGATCCTGCTCCACATGACGGTCTGGCTGGAGGTCGTCCGCCGCCGGGTGACCGAGGGGCGCGCGATCGAGCCCCCGCCCGCGGAGGACTGGCCCGCGCCGGGCGAGCCCACGGAGGCCGCCTGGCAGGCGGCTGTCGAGAGGCACGAGCGGGCCTACCGGGACCTGGCGGGGTTCCTCTCGCGGCTGGACGACGAGGAGCTTAAGGAGCGGGTGGCGGGGAAGGACTACGACGCCGCGATCATGCTCTACGGCATCGTCCAGCACGAGCTCTACCATGCCGGGCAGATCGCCCTGCTCAAGAAGGCGGCGGTCTAGCTCGGCGACCAGCCGCTTGGGGGCGACGGCACGGTGGGCGGCGGTGACCAGGTGATTCTCTCACGAACGCTTCGGAGCACCCGCGCCGTATACTCTCCTCCTCTCTGGGAGACAGAACATGAAGATCTGGGTGGCCTTAGCCCTCGCCTGCCTCCTTGGCCGGCCGGCATCCGCCGAGACCCTGGCGGAGCTCCTCGTGCGCGAGCGGATCGACCTCAAGGTGACGCGCGGCGCGGACCTCGCCAGGAGGGCTTCGAGCGGCGACGTGCTCGACACCCCGGAAATTCGCGTCGTCGCGACCTACGCCGTGGAGGGCGATTCCTTGGACGATCGCCTGTATGTCTTCCGTTTCGCCAAGGCGCGGGGTACCTGGAGCGGAGCGGAGGTACGCTGGCCCAAGTCGTCCAAGACCGATTGCACAGGCGGTTCGATCACGAGGATCGTGGAGGCGAACGGCTTCCTCTATCTCGCGGGCCATCTCAATCCCTCCGCCGAGTGCACGATGGTGCTGACGAAAAGCCTCGCCCTCCACGCCACTCTGGACGGCTGGCCGGTCGCCCACTTCCTGGACGGCAGGATCGTCTACGAGCACAGCGAGCCCCACTTCGCGCCGACGCACTACGCCGAGCTCTCGATCTACGATCCGGTCCGGCGCCGGGAGCGCCAGATCTATCCTCCGAAACCGGAGTCGCCGCTCCGGCGGCAGTATCGGGAGAAGGTGGGGATCGCCTACGCTCGATGCTGTGCGGATCACCCTTCGGGGGACTGCGGCGGCTCTTTCGCGAACCGCAATCACCACTGCGACCCCGAGCTTTTCAACAACTCGGTGGACAAGGTCGTCGTCAGCGATGCCACGGACTCCCTCACCTTCACGGCGCTCTTCGACGACATCGTGGACGAGAAGCCGGAGGTGACGTACGTATTCCGGCATCTCAAGGCTGGCAAGCCGGCCTACCGGGAGCGGCGGAGCCGTGATCTCGAGCGCAGGTTCGGGAAACGGCCGCTCGCGGACTACCTGAAACCCGGCCTGCTCCGCGCTCTCTTCGCGCGGAGCTGACCCCTACTCCGCCTTCCGCACCGTGCCCACCACCACCCCCGGCAGCCCGGCCACGAAGTCGGGGCCGAAGGCGCGGGCGGGGGTCCAGGCGCCGGGGGCGACGGCGCCGGCCAGGGCCAGCTCGGCCGCGGCGACCGCCGAGATGGCGGTGAAGGCGTAGGCTTCGGGGGTCTCCAGGGTGGCCTCGGCGCAGTTCCCGGCGGAGTCCCGGACCTCCCCCCAGAGATAGGTGCGGGCGCTCGCCCGGACCTCGGGGCCGGGGCCGGTGACCGTCCGGTCCACCCGAGAGGCGAGGAAGCGCTTGACGAACCCCAGGCCGGCCAGGGGGAGGAAGGGGCGCAGCCGGCGCAGGCGGCGGATCTGCCCCGGGGCGGCCCCGGTGTAGACCCGGATGTTGGGGATGCCGGTCGTGTGGTAGGCGGTCGCCACGTCCCCCCAGGGGATGGTCATCGCCCAGCGCTTGCCGAGACGGCCGCCGAAGTCGATCTCGCGGGCGTCGAAGGCGAGCGGCACCGGCACGATCCTGCCGTTCTTGCGCACCGCCCCGGCGTGGGGGAGGCTCTCGATCATGGTCTTCGCCGTGCCCCGGCTCCAGGAGCCGCCGTCGGAGGCGAAGGCGAGGATGAGCTCGGTGGCGCCGGGGAGGGCGGCGGCCAGGCGCGCGGCCAGGCTGTCGCTGGGGACGACGTCGAAGCCCACCCCGGGCAGGAGGGCGATCCCGGCCCGCCGCGCCGCGTCGGCCTTCGGCTGCGAGAGGACCGCCTCGAAGACCGGGATCTCGCCGGTGATGTCCAGGTAGTGCGCCCCCGTCGCCAGGCAGGCGTTCACCATGATCGGGCTGGTGCGCACGAAGGGCCCGGCGCAGTGCAGGACGGCGCCCACCCCGACCAAGCCGGCGCGGACGACGGCCGGATCGTCCAAGGGAAAGGAACGGTGAGGGAGCCCCAGCTCGCGGGCGAGGGCGGCGACCGCGTCGGCGCTCCGCCCCGCGAGGATGGGGGCGAGGCCGCGCCGCGCCGCTTCACGCGCAGCGAGCTCGCCGGTGTAGCCGTTGGCACCGTAGATCAACCAATCTGCCATCTCGAACCCCTGAAAAGTGACCGCAGTGTGAGGGGGGCCGGGTTACTGCGGAGTTACCGGTGTGCGCAAGGTTTGCGCGGAAGTGAGCACCGCGCGCGCAGCGATCACCTCTTCGAGGGCCGCCTCCGGGGTGGCGGCGAGCGCCGTCAGGTGGCCCATCTTGCGCCCCGGGCGGGGCGTCGCCTTGCCGTAGAGGTGGAGCTTGACGGCGGGTCTGCGGCAGGCCGCTGCCCAGTCCGGCTCGCCTTCCCGCCAGAGGTCGCCCAGGAGGTTCGCCATCGCCGCCGGCCGCAGGAGGTCGGTGGCGCCCAGGGGCAGGCCGCAGATCGCCCGCAGCTGCTGCTCGAACTGGCTGGTGACGGCGGCGTCGAAGGTCAGGTGGCCGGAGTTGTGGGGTCGCGGCGCCAGCTCGTTGACGAGGAGCCGGCCGTCCCGGGTGAGGAAGAGCTCGACGCAGAGCACCCCCACGACGGCGAGCGCCTCCAAGACCCCGCGGGCGATCTCGCCGGCCTCCCGCGCCACCTCGGGGGGCAGGCCGGCCGGGGCGATCGAGAGGTCGAGGATGTGATTCCGGTGCCGGTTCTCGATCGGCCCGTAATCGGCGTAGCTGCCGTCCAGGCCGCGGGCGGCGACGACCGAGACCTCGCGTTCGAAGTCGATCCAGGCCTCGACCACCGCCTCGGGCGATTGGAGGGGCCCCAGCGCCTTCCAGGCCGTTGCCGCCTCGGCGGCGCTGGCGATCTTCGCCTGGCCCTTGCCGTCGTAGCCCCAGCCGGCCGTTTTGAGCACCGCCGGCAGGCCCACGACCTCCAGGGCGGCGGCGAGATCGGCCTCCGAGCGCACGACGGCCCAGGGGGCGACGGGAAAGCCGGCCCCGGCGAGGAAGCGCTTCTCCCGCAGTCGGTTCTGGCAGGTGTGGAGGACGCTCCCGGCCGGGCGCACCGGCGCCTCGGCCGCCGCCGCCTCGGCCGCCGCGGCGGAGACGTTCTCGAACTCGAAGGTGACGACGGCGACCCCGCGGGCGAACTCGCGCACCGCGTCCAGGTCGTCGTAGGCCGCCTGCACCTCGCGGTCGGCGACCTGCCCGGTGGGGGTGTCGTACTCGGGCGACAGGGTGTGGACGCGGTAGCCCATGCGGCGGGCGGCGATGGCGAACATCCGCCCGAGCTGGCCGCTGCCGAGGACGCCCAGGGTGGCGCCGGGGAGGATGGGGAGGACGGTCACGGGAGGGTCTCGGCGCGGACCCGGGCCGTCTGCTCGTCGACGAAGGCGCGGAGCCTCTCCCGCAGCTCGGGGTCGCGGAGGGCGAGCACCCGCACCGCCAGGAGGGCGGCGTTGGCCGCCCCCGCCTTGCCGATGGCAAGGGTCCCGACCGGCACTCCCGACGGCATCTGGACGATCGAGAGGAGCGAGTCGAGGCCGTTTAAAGCCTGGCTCTGGACGGGGACGCCGAAGACCGGCAGGAGAGTCTGGGCGGCGACCATGCCGGGGAGGTGGGCGGCGCCGCCGGCGCCGGCGAGGATCACCTCGATCCCCCGCGCCTCGGCGCCCGTGGCGAACTCCCGCAGCCACTCGGGCGTGCGGTGGGCGGAGACGATCCGGCACTCGTGGGGGACGGCGAAGCGGGTCAGCATCTCGTCGGCGTGGCGCATCGTCTCCCAGTCCGACCTGCTCCCCATCACGATGCTCACAAGAGGCTGCTCTTGTTGCATAATACCCGGCACCCGGTTGTTTAGAGATTCTTTGAAGCTCGGGTCGGCTCTGGCCGCTCTGGTTGCGGGCCGACCGCGGCGAAGACTAGCACAAGGGTCCGCCGCCCCGGCCGCATCCGGGCGGGTCACCGAGCTGTCACGCGAAGTTCATGGGAGCCCGCGACGCCCGCGTCCGGGTCTCCGTTAGAATCCGGCTGCTCTTTTCTTCGACACACCCCAAAGGAGGGTTTCATGCTGCATCTCCATCCTCGCGGAAGAACGTGGGTCTCCGCGCTCCTCGTCCTCGGCCTGCTCCTCGCCCTCGCCGGCGCGGCCTTCGCCCAGACGGACGTGACGACCAGCCGGATCTCCGGCACGGTCAAGGGCGGCGACGGCGCGCCGCTCCCGGGCGTCACGATCGAAGCCGCCAACCAGGAGACCGGCCTCAAGCTGACGGCGGTCACCGACAAGGACGGCTTCTACCGGCTCCTCAACCTGCCGACCGGCACCTACACGGCCAGCGCCACGCTCGAGGGCTTCGAAACGTCCTCGCGCAAGGACATCCGGCTGCTCCTCGGCTCGACCCCCTCGGTCAACTTCACCCTGGAGGTCGGCAAGGTGACCGAGAACATCACGGTCACCGCCGCGGTGCCCTTGGTCGAGGTCACCAACACGACGGTCGGGACGACCGTGCAGACCGAGCAGATCAAGGCCATCCCGATCAACGGCCGCGACTTCAAGAGCCTCGTCCTCCTGACCCCCGAGACCCGGCTCGACTCCGAGCGCGGCAACCTCTCGATCTCCGGCCAGCGCGGCATCAACACCAACGTCACGATCGACGGGGTGGACTATAACGACGCCTTCTTCGGCGGCACGGTCGGCAGCGCCGAGGGGCGCGCCCCGCTCTCCATCTCCCAGGAGTCGATCAAGGAGTTTTCCGTCATCACGAACGGCGCCTCGGTCGAGTTCGGGCGCTCCGGCGGCGGCTTCGTCAACGTCATCACCAAGAGCGGCACCAACCTCCTCCACGGCTCGGGCTTCTACTACGACCAGCCGCAGAGCTTGATCGCCAAGTTCGCCAAGGTCCCCAACACCCCCCGCGCCAGCGCCGCCGACCAGAAGAAGGACCAGTACGGCGCCTCCCTGGGTGGCGCGGCGATCAAGGACCGGCTCTTCTACTTCCTCTCTTACGACAAGCAGAAGCAGGACGTGACGGTGCCGATCTCGGCCTTCGTCTTGGATCCCGCGATCTTCGCCAAGTACCCGGTCCTCGCCTCGCCCCCCTCCTATGTCCAGACCCGGGACGGCGACGTCAAGTTCGGGCGCCTCGACTTCCAGATGACCCCGTCGCAGCGCATCATGGCGCGCTTGAACGTCGACAAGTACACCGGGGTGAACGGCACCTCGAACGCGCAGACGCGGACCGAGAGCTACAACGGCGTCGAGGGGCTCGACTCCAAGAACTACGTCGCCACCTACTCCGGCCAGTTCGGCGCCAACGTCTTGAACGACGTCAACCTGAACTACACCAAGGAGGATACGCCGCGCGAGGACAAGGGCCTGAACCTGCCCGAGATCCAGCTCGGCAGCGCGCGCTACGGCGAGGTCTCCTTCCTGCCGATCGTCTCGGCCACCAAGCGCAAGGAGGCGTCGGACACCTTCACCTACCTGCTCGACACCCACATCATCAAGAG
>JAXDLD010000083.1:0-13196 GCA_034666805.1 Acidobacteriota bacterium | reverse complement strand
CTCCGCCGCGAGCCTGGCCGTGATCTCGGGCCGCCGCGGCAACGCGCCCTGGGAGGTCGTGCTACCGCTCTCCGGCGCCGCGCCGGGCCAGGCGATCGACAAGCTCTGGGCGCGGCTCAAGGTGGAGGGCCTGGGGAACAGCCCGAAGGACGTCACCGAGATCGGCCTGCGCTACGGACTGGTCACGGAGCACACCAGCCTGGTGGCGGAGGACACGGTCGCGGTCGATGCCGCCATCGCTGGCGGCGCTCAGCGCGCGTGGGTGCCTCTCGCCGAGCCGGGCGTCGACGATGCAGCGGGACGAGCGGGGAAGACCCTGACCGTCGCCGACTTCCCGCGCGCCGCCGGAACGAGCCGGACGCCGGCCACGGTAATCAGCAGAACGAGCCCGGGCCAGGCATCGATCCGCGCGCGGCCGGACGCGACCCGCGCCCAGCTCCGGCGGCGCCTTCACCACCGGCGGCACCGCCATCACTCTCGGCACCGGCGTCACCGGCACCATCGCGCTGTCGCTAAGGTCAAGGTCATTCCAGCGGTTCCGGCTGGCGAGGCGCTGACGCCGCGGGCTCGGCTGGGGGCTCAGGCGCAGCGGCGGTAAACAGGGAAGAGAAGCGCGGAGGCCGGCCGGCGCTCCAGCTCGAAGCGCCGGCAGGCCAGTTCACCAAGAGTCAGGTATGACTAGCGGTGCCGATAGCGGCTGTCGTAGCGCTGGTAGGTCTCGCGGTGATAGCGGTCGTCACGGTCGGAGTCGCAGTAGGAACGACCGTCGCGGGAGTCATAGGCCCGGTCCCTGGATTCGTAGGCCCCGTAGCGTCCGTCCCGGTCCCGGTAGGTCGATCCCTCGCGGTAGTACCCGTCCCGCCCGTAGTTGCCGTCCCGCCCGGAGTAGCCGTCCCGGTAATACGTGTCGCCCCTGCGGCCGTAGCGGTCGTATCGGGCGTCGTTGTAGGTGCCGACCACCGCTCCGAGCGTACCCCCGACGACAGCCCCCGCGAGGAGCTGGTGACCTTCGGTCCGGCCCTGGACGATCTGGAGGAACGTCCCCACCGCGGCACCCACGGCAGCGCCCCTCACCACCCGGTCCCCACCCCTATCAGAAGCCTCGGCCGCCATCGCGCCGGTGAACAGGAAGCCCACCAGCATCAGCGGTATGAAGACCCGTTGTTTCGACTGAATAAACATCTTCGGTCTCCTTTCTGACAACGGAGAATTTCCCCGTTGCGGTCGCCCGGTGTCTCTGTAAGTCGGGCGACACCAAGGCTATATCTCAAGAGCCATGCCACTGAGGGGTAATCCCTTAAGTTACTAGATCGATGGCACTTAGCATGATGAGTGAAAATCGGACGGGCAAAATTCGTCCTCTCCGGAGGACGCCTGAGGACAGTCGGCATCGTTCACGAACGCACTGTGCGCCAGGGGATGATTCGCGGGTGTGCACACTTCTTGCACAATGCTCCCCGGCAAATGATCCTCCCCTCGCTGGCGCCACGGCACCTCAAGCGGTACAAGGAGATTGGACGGCTTCTGCGCTACTTCCGCGCCGACATCTGGAAGGGAGCGCAGGCGAGCGACCTCTTCGCGGACTTCGACGCGAGCGATCCGGACGTCGCCCAAGTCCCGCCGGAGGCCGAGCAGCTCGCCGCCGACCTGGAAGCCCTGGGGCCAACCTTCATCAAGCTCGGCCAGCTCCTCTCGACCCGCGCCGACCTCCTGCCCCTGCCCTACTTGAAGGCTCTCACCCGGCTCCAGGACCGGATCGCCCCCTTCCCCTTCGCGGAGGACGAGACGATCGTCTCGACCGAGCTCGGGGTGCGGCTGTCCAAGGCCTTCCTTAGCTTCGAGGAGACCCCGCTCGCCGCCGCCTCGCTCGCCCAGGTGCACCGGGCGGCCCTGCGCGACGGCCGGCCGGTCGCCGTCAAGGTGCAGCGACCGGGGGTGCGCGAGCAGATCCTGGAGGACCTGGAGGCCCTGGCCGTGCTGGCCGACCTCTTCGACCGCTATACCGAGGCCGGCACCCGCTACGAGTTCGGGCGCCTGCTCGACGAGATGCGGACCGGTCTGGTCGCCGAGCTCGACTACCGCCGGGAAGCGCAGAACCTGGTCGAGGTGGGGGCCAACCTGCGCGGGTTCGAGCGCATCGTCGTGCCCGTCCCGGTCGTCGATTACACCACCTCGCGGGTGCTGACCATGGAGCTCATCCGCGGCCGCAAGGTGACCGCTCTCTCCCCCCTGGCCCGGCTGGAGATCGACGGCGCGGTCCTGGCCGAGGAGCTGTTCTCGGCCTATCTGAAGCAGTTCCTGGTCGACGGCCTCTTCCATGCCGATCCCCACCCGGGGAACGTCTTCCTGACCGACGACGGCCGCCTGGCACTCTTGGACCTCGGCATGGTGGGGCGGATCGCCCCCCGTCTCCAGGAGGGGCTCCTCAAGCTCCTCCTGGCGGTCGCCGAGGGGCAGGGGGAACGGGCGGCGGACCTCGCCTTCCAGCTCGGCCATCCCACCGGGAGCTTCGACGAGCCGGAGTTCCGGCGTCGGATCGCGAGCCAGGTGATGCACTACCAGGGGGCCAGGGTCGAGCAGATCGAGGTCGGGCAGATCATGCTCGAAATCTCCCGCACGGCGGGAGAGACCGGGGTCCAGCTCCCGCACGAGCTCGCCCTCCTGGGCAAGGCGCTTTTGAACCTCGACCAGGTCGGCCGCACCCTCGACCCGCAGCTCGACCCCAACGCCACCGTGCGCAAGCACGCCATGGAGCTCCTGCGCCAGCGGATGTGGAAGAGCGCCTCGCCGGGCCACCTCCTCGCCGCCGCCATGGAGGCCAAGGAGTTCGTCGAGCAGCTCCCCGGCCGGGTCAACCGCATCCTGGGACGGATCGCCGACAACGACCTGCGGGTCAAGGTCGACACCATCGACGAGACTCGCCTGATGGAGGGTTTCCAGAAGGTCGCCAACCGGATCACGACGGGGCTGATCCTGGCCGCCTTGATCGTCGGCGCGGCCATGCTGATGCGGGTCGAGACCTCCTTCCGCATCCTGGGCTACCCCGGTCTCGCCATGCTGCTCTTCCTGGCCGCGGCCGGGGGCGGCTGCGCCCTCCTCTTCAACATCGTGTGGAACGACGAGCGGGGCCGGAAGAAGCCCGGTCCCCGCTGAAAAAGTTCAGGAGGCGAGCGCGGTGGGGGCCTGCCGGTCCCGCCGGTCTCCCGGAACGCCGCGCGCCTCCTCGCCCTGCCCCTCCTTCGGACCCCTTGCGCGGAAGCGGAGACCCGGGTTGCTCCGCGACCTTTCGAGGTAGGAGCTGACCGTCTCGATCAGCGATAGGGTCACCCGCTCCATCTCCGCCGCGCGCTGGAAGCAGAGGAGGGCCGCGATGGCCTCCCGGTGGATCTCGCGCGAGCGGAAGATGGGCAGCAGCTCGGCCGCCAGGCGCTTGACCTCGGCCGGCCGCTTCTCGCGGGCGTAGACGGTGGCGAGGTCGAGCGAGACCAGGGCGGCGTCATAGGCGGCATCGCCGGCCAGGAAGGCGGCGCGGACCTCGCCGAAGGCCGCCTCCGCCTCGGCCAGGTGGTCGAGGCCGCTCGCCACCCGTCCTTCGATCCAGCGCAGACGCAGGAGGTCGGGTCGGGTGCCAGCCTCTTCGCAGAGGGGCCGCACGTGCTCCAGGAGGTCCCGCGCCTCGGCGTAACGGCCGCCGTCGACCAGGCAGAGGAGGAGGTTGCAGTGAGCGGCGAAGAGCAGCCGCGGCTCCTCGGCGGGGTCGATCAGGGAGAGCCCCTCGCGGAGGCAGACGGCCGCCGGGTCGATCTCGCCCGCGTACTGGAGGGCCAGCCCCTTGGCGATCCGGGCGCGGCCCTCGAAGTGCGGCTCGTTGACCTCGCGGTAGAGGCCGATGGCCTGGTCGAGCAGGGCGAGAGCTTCGTCGAAGCGCCGCTGGGCCCGCCGGAGGAGGGCCGTGAGCTCGAGCACGAGGGCCTGGTCGAGCGGGTCGAGCCAGCTCCGTTCGAGGTAGCTTTCTGCGAGGTCGAAGGCCTCCTCGGCGCTGCGGAAGTCGAAGAGGACGCGCCGGGCGTTGCCCAGCCAGGCCCAGGCGCGGGCCTGGGCGGCCTCGACCGAGCCCGGCCCGTAGCGGCGGGGGTCGAGATGATCGGCGATCTCGACGGCGGCCTCGAGGCTGGCCTCGGCGCCGCGCGGGTCCTCGAAGATGTCCTTGCGCGCCTGCTCGACCAGGAGCTCGAAGAGGCCCCAGTTACGGAAGCGGACGCCTTCGCGCACCCGAGCGGCGCGGCGCCCGGGGGGGAGAGCGATCAGCTCGCCCAGGAGCGGCCCGGCCTCGGCCCGCTCGCGGGTCAGCCGGGAGCCCCGCTTCTCCATCTCGGCCCGGTTGTCGGCGAGCACCCGCTTGAGCAGTCCGCGGTACTCCTCCTCGCCGGTCTCGGGGGAGGGGGTCGCGGACGTCACCGCGGTCCAGCCGGGGAGGAGCGCGATCATCCGCTCCTCGCATGCCACGCAGGAGAAGAGGTGGCGCTGCAGCTCCCGGCTCTCTTCGCCGCGCATCTCGTCTTCGAGGAACCGCTCGAGCTGGTCGCGATCGGGGTGCCACTCGCTCATCTCTATCTCCTAATCCGGCGGAACTTCCATCCGTTCACTCGAAAAGGGACCGGAGTCACCCAGCGGCTCCGGTCCCACGGAAGAATGCTGGAGGGTCAGTGGCCGTGCGGGCAGATCCCCGGGCCCTCGTCGGTGTGCGGGTGGTGGGGGTCATTACCGACAGGCCCGCCAGGCCCGCCGTCGTGGTCCCCCGCCCAGAGGCTCACGAGCCGGGACCAGAAGGAGCCCAAGAGGCTCTGGCTGGCCGCCGCGACCCGGCCGGAGGTCCCGTGGTGAGGAGCCGGAGCGGCTTGCCCGGCCAACGGATACAGGCCCAGACAGCCGGCGAGCAGTGCGGAAGCAGTAGCACGACGAACCATCCTGCTAGACATCGAGTCTCCTTCCAAGTCAGGTCACGTGGCGGCCACCAAGGCTGCCGAGCCTGACTTCGGGCGGGGAGGGACTCCAAAAACCAATTTCGATGATCCGAGTCTAGCCTAACGTACGCAAAAATACATCCCCCTCTCCCGATCCTCCCGATCCAGAGCCCGGTTGAAGTGCGCCGTTGGATTGGTGATAATGCCCATCACAAATAGAGGGTCCTCTTAGCCCGAGCGAAAGGAGAGGTGACCGTGAGCGAAATCGAGAGCCGTGGATATGCCCACCCGGAGACGCTGGTCTCGACCGACTGGGTGGCCGAGCATCTGAAGGATTCGGGGATCCGTCTCGTGGAGTCGAACGAGGATGCGCTGCTCTACTCCTCGGGACACATCCCGGGGGCGGTGGAGGTGGACTGGACCCGCGACCTGAACGACCCGGTCAAGCGCGACTACCTGGGCCGTGACGGCTTCGAGAAGCTGATGCGGCGGATCGGCGCCGACAAGGACACGACGGTCATCTTCTACGGCGACCGCAACAACTGGTGGGCCACCTACGCCCTCTGGGTCTTCCGCCTCTTCGGCCACGACAAGGCCAAGGTGATGGACGGCGGGCGCATCAAGTGGGTGAAGGAGGGGCGCCCGTTGACCAAGGACGTCCCGAGCTACCCCGAGACGCGCTACGAGGCGGCGGAGCGGGACGACTCCAAGGTGCGCGCCTACAGAGACACCGTCTTGCAGCACGTCGAAGAGCACGGCAAGATGATCGACGTGCGGAGCCCGCAGGAGTACAGCGGCGAGCGCCTGCACATGCCGGAGTACCCCAACGAGGGGGCGCTCCGCGGCGGCCACATCCCCGGGGCGGCCAACATCCCCTGGGCGCGGGCGGTCAATCCGGACGACGGCACCTTCAAGTCGGCCGAGGAGCTGCGCGGGCTCTACGAGGGGGAGGCCAAGCTCACCCCGAAAGACGACGTCATCGTCTACTGCCGGATCGGCGAGCGCAGCAGCCACACCTGGTTCGTGCTCACCCATCTCCTGGGCTACAAACAGGTCCGCAACTATGATGGGAGCTGGACCGAGTGGGGCAACCTGGTGGGTGTCCCGATCGAAAAGTAGAGGCACGATATGGCAGAGCTCCCCGAGAAGCTGACCCAGACGATCGACGCGCTCTCGCTGGTCACCGACCGCGCCGAGCGCATCCAGACCCTGATCGACCTCGCCGAGCGCTTCGAGGAGGTGCCGCCGGAGATCGCCCGGCGGCCCTTCTCCAGCCTCAACGAGGTCCCGGCCTGCGAGTCGGAGGCCTATGTCTTCAAGGAGCGGCGGCCCGACGGCAGCCTCACCTTCCACTTCGCGGTCGAGAACCCGCAGGGGATCTCGGCCAAGGCGCTGGCGGTGATCCTGGAGGACGCGCTGTCCGGCGCTCCGCCCGAGCAGGTGGCGGCGGTCCAGCCGGACATCATCTACAAGATCTTCGGCCCCGAGCTCTCGATGGGCAAGTCGATGGGCCTCATGAGCATGGTCGGCATGGTCCAGGCGGCGGGGAAGAAGGCCCTGGAGGAGCGGGGGCGGAGGCCTTAGACCACCTTAGAGCGCCGACTTCCCGGCGAGCGCCACCGTCACCCCGAGCGACGTGAAGGTCCGATCCCCGCCCGGCAGGTTCGAGCGGAACCGGCTCCGCACCCCGGTGAAGACGATTCCCGCGGTGTGCCCGAGGTCGATCTGGACGGTGCCGCCGAAGGAGGTGACGTCGTCGCTCCGGTTCGGCACGCCGGAGACCGAAGCCGTGTAGCCGTCCTTCCCCCCTTCGAGATAGAGGCTGCCCCGGCCACGGTGGCCGAGCCGGAAGTGGAGGGAGGCCCCCACCCGCTGCTCCTCCAGGTAGGGGTACTGGGAGAGGACCGAGTAGACGATGTTGCGGTGGCCGTAGAGGAAGACCTCCGGCCCGGCGCCGGTGCGGTAGGCCGCGGTGGCCTGCCCGGTCACCCTGTCGTAGCGCACGAAGTCCGAGCCCTGGGCCGCGCGGAGCGAGCGGGCCGCGAGATCGGCGCTGACGAGCAGGCGGTCGTGGTCGTAGAGGGCCTCGAAGAACGGCGCCGTGCCGGTGTTCGAGCGGTCGGGCTCCCCCCGGCGGCGGTCGACGAAGTCGGCCCGGGTGCGCTCCGCTCCGAGCCCGAAGAGCCAGCCGGTGACCGGCCGCCAGTGTACCCCCGCCCGCCCCACCTGCTCCCGGTGGTCGAGCACATGGAGCAGCGCGGCTTCCGGATCGTCGGCGGCGAGCAGGCTCTTCTCCTTAAAGGTGGAGCCGGAGGCATAGACGGAGAGCTTGTGGGTGATCCTGATCTCGGCGGTCAGGCCGGCATGGTCGTCCCGGGAGTTGGCGAGGCGCGGCAGCTCCGGGGTCAGGAGGCGCTGGGCCTCGTCGCGGTTCGCCTCGGCCTCCACGGTGAGGCGGGTGCCGAAGGCGTGGAAGCCGGCTCCGAACCGCTCGTTGAAGCGCCGCCGCTCGGTCGTCTTCCGCCACCAGACGTACTCGGGGAGCGCGTAGGCCGTCCAGGTGATCTTGGCGCCGGTCGGCAGATAGAGTCGCACCCCGCCGCCGATCGTGACGGTGACGTCGGCGGGCGCCGGCCTGCCGTTGGCGAGGAGGGCCTTGACGTAGGCCGCGTCCTTGAACCCGAGGGACGGCGCGATCCGCAACGGCCCCAGGTGGTAGCGGGCCTCGGACACCTCCCGGGCCAGCCGGCCCTTGGCGTCCTCCGGCCGCCCCGCCGGACCGCCGGGGGTCGTATACTGATCGAACTGAGCCCAGGCGGTGCCACAGGCGCACAGGTAGAGGAGTCCGGTGAGGCAAGCTCGCAGGGGAAGTCGCATATTTCTCGCTACCTTGAAGGTCGCGCCATGATACGCCAAATCGATCTCCTTGCCATCGGTCTCGCCGCTCTCCTCCTGCTCTGGGCGCCGCTCCCCTTCGGCGGCGTCACCCCCTGGGCGGAGGCGAGCCTCGAGGTGCTCTCCTTCCTCGCCCTCGCCGCGGCCTGCCTCGCCCTCGAACGTCCCGCCGACTTGAAGCCCGTGCTGTTGCCCGCCGCGGCCCTGGCCGGGGTCGCCCTGCTCGGCCTGGTCCAGGCCCTGCCCTGGCCGGCGCCGGTCGCCGCCCTCCTCTCCCCGGGCCATGCCCGGCTCTTCGCGGAGGCCGCGGCCCTCCTCGCGCCGTCCCCGGGCGGCGCCACCCGGCTGACCGTGGCCGCCGCCGCCACCCGCTCGGCCGCCCTGGTGTGGGCCGCCGTGGCGGCCGCCGTCGTCGCCGGGGCGGTCGCCGGCCGGCACCGGCGGGGGCGCCGGGTCCTGGGCGGGGCCCTCCTCCTCTCGGCGCTCTTCCAGATCTTCTTCGGCGCCCGCGCCTCCCTGGCCGGCGAGAAGACCCTCTGGGGGGTCGAGGTGCCGATCAGCGCCGCCCGCCTGCGAGGGACCTTCTTCAACCCCAACCACCTGGCCTTCTACCTGGAGCTCGCCCTGCCCGTCGCCTTCGCCTGGGCGTTCTGGACGGTGCGGCGGGCGAAGCGCGAGGCCTCGCTGGAGCACCGGGTGCTGACCGTGGCGCCGGCGGTCCTCGTCTGGATCGTCCTCTTCGCCGGCCTCGTCTTCACCGCCTCGCGCGGCGGCCTCCTCGCCGCGGTCGCCGCCGCCGGTCTCCAGGGAGCGCTGATCGGCATCCACTACCGGCGCTGGGACTTAGCGCCGCTCGGCGCGGCGGCGGCGGTGGTCGGGGTGGCGGTGGCGGCGGCGGCGGGGGTGGAGGAGGGGCTCGCCCGGCTCGTCCACTCCCTGCCGACGGACGTCAGTTGGGGGGCGCGCCGTCAGGCCTGGGCGGCGACGGTCGAGCTCTGGCGGCGCTTCCCCCTGACCGGGGTGGGGCTCGGCGCCTTCCGCGACGCCTTCCCCCTCGTCCAGCCGGCGAGCCTGCCGGGGACCTGGTGGCACGCCCACAGCGGGCCGCTCGAGGTGCTGGCGACGACCGGCCTCGCGGGCGCGGTCCTCCTGGGGGTGGGGCTCGCCCCTCTCGTCCTGCGCCTGCTGACCGTCCTCGCCCGTGGCCGGCGCTCCGAGGACCGCGCGGCCGGGCTCGCCGCCATCGGCGCCCTGGCCTCGGTGGCGATCCACGAGTCATTCGATTTCGGGCTGACCCTGCCGGCCAACGCCCTTACCCTGGCGGTCTTCGCCGGCGCGGCGGCATCAGCGCGGCTCGGCAACCGTCCCCCCGCTCCCATCCCCGTCACCCCTCTCCGTAAGAAGGAGCGGGCCCGGGAGGACCGCACCGCCGGCGACGGTCTCGACCTCGACGAGATGCAGGCCGGCGGGAAGCGGCGCGGCAAGGGCAAGCGTCCCTCCCGCCGCCGCCGGAAAGGTGCCTAGGGTCAGGTCGTCCAGGCGGACCTCGATCGCCGCCCCCTCCTTGGGGGCGACGTCGAGGTGGAGCCGCAGGCCCGCGGCCGGCTGGGCGGTGAGCATCTCCAGCCGCGCCACCCCGCCCCGGAAGTCCCAGGCCGAGGCCGGCCACTCGCGGGCGGTGAGGCGGGAGAGCTCGCGCGCCGCCTCGGCGGTCGCCGTAGAGCTGCCCTCGGCCCGCGCCAGGGCGGCCTTGACCTGCCAGTAGCCGGGCCGGGCGAGCCAGGAGCGGTGGACCGAGGAGAGGGCCGCCCGGGCCTCTTCGATCCGCCCGCGCTCGGCCAAGGTGCGCGCCTTGAGCAGGACATAGGGGGCCCAGGCCTCGCTCGCCGTGGCGTCGGCGCCGCGCTCCATCTTCTCGGCGTGCGCGAGGTCGCCGGAGACCAGGGTGGCCATGGCCTCGCGGGGCGGATCGAGGCCGCGGCAGAAGCCGGCCAGGCGGTGGATGGTGCGTTCCGGCAGTGGGCACTGGTCGAGCAGGCAGCGCTCCAGGCTCCAGGAGAGGTGGCCGGAGAGGCGCGCGGCGGTCTTCCTGTCGACGGGACCGGCCGGGCACTGGGCGAGGGCGCTCCGCACGAGGCCGAGGTAGCGGCGGCCGGGCGGCGCGAGGGCGGCGACCGAGAGGAAGAGGTCGCGCGCCCCGTCGAGGTCGCCCCGGGCTCGCCGCTCCTCGGCCGAGGCGAGGCGGGTCGAGAGATAGGTGAAGAGGGCGGCCTCACGCTGCTTCCGGGCGGCGCAGAAGCTCGCCCAGTCGTGTTGCCGGGAGTAGATCTCCTCGATCTTCCCCCAGGCCTCCGGTTCGGGGGGGATGACGGCGAAGGCCTCCTCGCGGCTGTCGGCGATGACGAGCCAGGGGCCGACCAGGGCGGCCAGGGTGGGCGGGTCGGCGAAGGCGGTCGCGAGGAGCTGCCGGGCGCGCTCGCGCTTGGCCGGGGAGAGAGCCCGCCAGACCTCCAGGTAGGCGCCGGCGAGGAAGCGGGGCGGTTCGGAGCGCTGCGGGCCGAGCCGCATGGCCGCCGCGAGCGGCGCCTCCCAGCCCGCGGCGGCGGTGAACAGGCGCGGATCGCGCCCCTCCGCCCAGGCGAGGTAGGTGGCGGCGCCGCGCACCAGAGCGGCGTCCCAGGCGGCGGGCCGCTCGCGGAGGACGATGTCCGCCCAGCGTGCCGCCTCGATCATGCGGAGAGCGCTGCGCCGACGCTCCTCGGCGTCGAGGGCGCCGCGGCGGGAGGCCTCGAGCTCGGCGTCCAGGGTGGCGCGGGCCGCCCGCAGCGCGATCCGCCCGGGATCGGGCTCGCGCGCCAGCTCGGGGGGAATGGGCACGTCGTCCTTCCGCAGCCAGGTCTCCATCCTCTCCTGGCGAGCCGTTCGCTGAAATTGATAAAAGATTGGGATCAGGGAGAGGGCGAGGGCCACCAGGGCGGCGCCGGTACGGAAGGCGCGGAACCCCGGGCGGACCACCGGAGGTGGCGGCTCCGGCGCGGGCGCGGCGGGTGCGGGCATGGAGCGGCTATCCTATCAGTCCGTTCATGCCGCCTGGCACGACGGCGTGACCGTCGCGATTGCTGATTGAGCGCACCGAAGCCCTACGGCAGGAGATGAAGCCGGCGAGCCTGGGGCCCCTACCGCACCCGGTCCGCCTTGGCGGCGAGGATGAAGTCGTTCTCGGAGAGACCGCCGATCGAGTGGGTCGAGAGGCTCACCCGCACCTTCCCCCAGGTGAGATAGATGTCCGGGTGATGCCCTTCCCGCTCGGCCTCCTCGCCCAGCCGGTTGACGAAGCCCAGGGCCTGCCGGAAGTCGGGGAACTTGTACTCCTTCTGAAGCTCCTTGTTCTCGATCGTCCAGCCCTCCAACTGACGGAGAAGGCGGCCGGCCTCCTCCCCCTCGATCGGCTTCTCCCCCTTCTCACAGGGCGCGCACTTGCGGTCCGCCAGATCTTTCTCCATGCTCCCTCCTCTCTCTTCACTCCCATTCTATGCGCTCTCTCGCGGGCCGTGGCACGCCCCTTGCGGTATTCGCCTTTCACTATGCAGAAATTCGATCCCAGGAGCTGGAGGGGCGAGGTCGCCGCGCTGTCTCCCCTCCAGCGCAAGGTGGTGATCGGGACCGCGGCGGCGCTCGGCGTCTTCCTCCTCGCCGCCCTCTCGATCGGCGGCTACTTCCTGGGCTCGGCCCCGCGCTTTCCGCGGCCGCCCTACCAGCAGCCCTCCCGGCTCTATGGGCGGGCCACTCATCTCACCCCGGGCCTCGCCTACGACCCGGCCGACCTCGTGGCCGAGCTCAAGGACGAAGGCTACAGCGAGGTATCGGCGGGTGCGCAGGGCGACACCCTCCCGGCGGGGACCTTCCGGCGGACCGGGAGCACGGTCGCCCTCCACCTCCGGCGCTTCTCCACCCCGTCCGGCCGCCAGGGCGGCTTTGCGGCCGAGGTGACTTTCAAGGGCGAGCAGGTGGCGGCGATCCAGGTGGACGGCCGGCCCACCCAGGGGCTCGACCTGGAGCCCCCCCTCCTCGCCTCCTACTATGGGAAAGAGGGGGAGGAGCGCCGGCCGGTCCTCCTGAAGGAGCTGCCGGACGATGTCGTCCGCCCCGTCCTCGCGGCCGAGGACGCGGCCTTCTTCAACCATGCCGGCCTCTCGGCGCCGGGGATGATCCGCGCCGCCTGGACCGACCTCCGGGGTCACGGCGTCCAGCAGGGGGGGAGCACCCTCACCCAGCAACTGGTCAAGAACCTCTACCTCACCCAGAAGCGGAGCCTGGGGCGCAAGGTGAAGGAGGCGGTGCTCGCGGTCTTGATCGAGATGCGCCACAACAAGCGGGCGATCCTCGAGGCCTACTTGAACGAGATCTACTGGGGCAAGAGCGGCTCGGCCAACCTGATCGGGCTCGGAGCGGCGGCGCGCGGCTACTTCGGCAAGGAGCCCGCCGAGCTGACCTTGGCCGAGGCGGCGACCCTCGCCGGGATGATCCGGGCGCCCGGCAACTACTCCCCCCTGACCCACCCCGAGCGCGCCGTCGAGGGCCGCAACCACGTGCTGGAGCGGATGGCCGATCTCGGCTGGATCAAAAAGGGCCGGGCGCGCGCCGCGGAGCAGGAGCCGATGAAAACCGCGCCGGACAGCTTCGAGTCGCGCCGGCTGGCCCCCTACTTCGCAAGCGCCATGGCGGCGGAGGCCAAGGAGCGCTTCAAGATCACCGACCTGGCGGAGGCCGGCTACAGTCTCTTCTCGACGATCGCCTGGCGCGAGCAGCACCAGGCCGAGACCGCGGTCGCCGCCGGCCTCGCCAGCCTGGAGAAGGGGGCGGAGAAGCCGCGCCGGAGCCCGCACGGGGAGCCGAGCGAGGGGCCGCTCCAGGCTTCGCTCCTCTCGATCGACCCGCGGGACGGCGCGATCCTCGCCTACGTCGGCGGCCGGGACTATGACAAGAGCCAGTTCGACCGCATCGCCCAGGCGCGGCGGCAGGCGGGGAGCGCCATCAAACCGGTGATCTACGCCGCCGCCTTCACCGAGGGGGTGGCGACTCCGGCGACCCTCTTGAACGACTCGCCCATCACCGTCAAGTTCGCCGGCCAGAGCTGGTCGCCGCAGGACAACGACCACAGCTACCGCGGCTGGGTGACCGTCCGCACGGCCCTGGAGCACAGCCTGAACGTGCCGGCCGTGCGCCTGGCCCTGGGGGTGGGGCTCAACCGGGTCGTGACCCTCGCCCACGAGATGGGGATCGAAGGGGACCTGGAGCCCATCCCGGCCCTCGCCCTGGGCGCCTTCGGGGTCACCC
>JAXDLD010000082.1:0-14994 GCA_034666805.1 Acidobacteriota bacterium | reverse complement strand
TGGTGTCGATGACTGCGCGCATCAACCGGGGAGCTCAGCGCGTGCAGCGGCCACGTCGGCCGCGACCTCTTCCTCACTCCAACCGGCAGTGCGCTCCCGGATGCGGGCCCGGACGGCGTCGAAACGACGAAGTATCTCGTCGTCCGAGTGCTTCAGAAGACGTTGGAACTCCTCGTACGGCACGAGGACCGCCTCGGGCTTCTGACCGCTCGTCACGATGTACGGGATGTGATCCTCAGTGACCTCGTCGAAGACCGTACGAAAACGATCCCCCAGCTCTGCGACGGTGACTGTCTTCTGCATAGGTCTCTCCAGCGGTCGACGGACCGACAACGCCAGATCCGAGTGTATACCACCCAGGAGAGGACCCGGGCCGGGGACCGCGGCGGCGCGGCTGGAGTCTGGAAGGAGCGCGGGAGCAGGCTCGTCCTCAAAACCTCTCGTCCGCGGCACTACTAAAGGTAGGCAGCCGCGTCGAGAGATGATTCTCGACGGCATGGAAACGAGGTGATCCATGAAGAAGAGGCAGCCGAAGAAGATGAAGTTGACCGCGAGTCGCTGCGCCGTCTGACCGGCTCTCCGGCCGACCCGGCCCTGCAGGAGGTCGCGGGCGCCGCCGCCACGCGGCCGCCGGTCTGCGAGCAGACCAACTTCATAGCTGCATTAGATGTTGAAGCGAGTTCGGATGCCCGTGGCAAATCCGCCACCCTTGAAGAAAGGAAAGCCCCATGAAGAAGACCGCCTTGACGCCGACCCAGCTCAAGCTCAGCCTCAACCGGGAGACCCTGCGGGAGCTGCAGGACCCGAGCTTCATGAAGGACGTCGCGGCCGGCGTCAGCGTCAGGCCCTGTGGTCCCTTCACCACCTGGCCGACCTGCGATCCCATCACCTAGCCCTGGCTCTACACCGCGGCCCGCGTTCAGTCGAGGGCGGGCCGCGCGCCTAAAGCACCCTCAAGAGCAGCTTCCAGGACCTGAAAACCGCCGGGCAGCCGCCCAAAGCCTCTTTTCAGCTCCTGGCGTCCGGTTTTCAGCCTCGTAAAAGAGGTTGTCAGGCCGCGGAAACCTCTTGTCGAAGCCGGATTGCCTCTTTTCGACCCCTGAAAACCCGGCCGGCCCCGGAAGAAGCCTGTGGCGGTGGTGCCGGAAACCCCGGCCGGCGAGTAGTTACCTGCTGAGCCTGCGTTGTAACCCGGGGGGGCCGTTCGGCCCCCCTTCCAGTAGAATGGAGCTCCAAGGGCTGCAAAGAGAAGCTGTCACGAGGTTTTAGTGGACCTCGCGCCGTGCTGGCGTGGGGGAGTGTACATAGGAAAGGAGTCAACATGAAGAAGGCAATTTTCTGTTTCCTCGCCGTCGCTCTCCTCGTCTCGACCGCCCTCCCGATCCTGGCGGAGCAGCCCGCGCCGACGGCCGCCCCCACGGCCGCTCCGGCCTGGCTCGCCGGCCTGGCACCGGCGGCGGATGCCAGCCTGGGCTTCCTGCCCCAGCCCATCCTGGTCACCGCCTGCTCGTTCCCCGATCGGACGGCCTGCACCCAGGATTGCCGGCAGCAATGCTCGCCCTGCCACAGCGGCGGCGGCACCTGCACGCTCGAGGCGGGGTGCGTCTGCGGCGAGTGCCTCTGTAAGTAGCCCGAAAGCCCGGCTCAAAGGGCCCGCCCCCTTGTCGATGCGGGGCGGGCCCCTCTCGCGTACCATGGTGAGCGAGGCCAGCCCCATGATCGCCCCCACCCTCCCCTTCTCCCCGCTTCGCACCGAGATCGCCGGCATCCCGGTGGCCGACCTCGTGCGCGAGTTCGGCACCCCGGTCTTCGTCTACGACGCCGAGACGATCCTCAGGCGGTTCGGCGACCTAGCCGCCTTCGACTGCGTGCGCTACGCCCAGAAGGCCTGCTCGAACCTGGCGATTCTCGATCTCGTACGGCGGCAGGGCGGCCTCGTCGACGCGACGAGCGCCGGGGAGATCGCGCGGGCGCTGGCGGCGGGCTTTCTTTCGGAAGGGACCGCGGGGGAGCCGCCGCCCATCGTCTACACGGCCGACATTTTCGACCGCGAGGCGTTGGAGCTGGTGACGGCGCACGGCATCCACGTCAATTGCGGCTCGCCGGACATGATCGACCAGCTGGGCGAGCGGGTGCCGGGGGCCGAGATCACCCTCCGGATCAACCCCGGCTTCGGCCACGGGCATAGCCGGAAGACCAACACCGGGGGCGAGCACTCGAAGCACGGCATCTGGCACGAGGAGCTCGGCGCCGCGCTCGTCCGGGCGGCGGCGCGGGGTCTCGCCGTCGTCGGTCTCCACGTCCACATCGGCTCGGGGAGCGACCTCCACCACCTCTCGCGGGTGGCGGCCGAGATGGAGCGCTTCGCCCGCGAGGTGGGGCCGTCGGTGCGCTCGATCAGCGCCGGCGGGGGGCTGCCGGTGCCCTACCGCGCGGGCGAGCTCCACATCGACCTCGACGCCTATTTCAGAGTGTGGGACCGGGTGCGCCGGCGCCTCGCGGACCGCTTCGGCCACCCCGTGCGGCTGGAGATAGAGCCCGGCCGCTACCTGGTGGCGGAGAGTGGCTATCTGTTGACCGAGATCCGGGCGATCAAGCGGATGGGGGCGAACACCTTCTACCTCGTGGACGCCGGCTTCAACAACCTCGCCCGGCCGATCCTCTACGGCTCGTACCACCCGATGTCGATCGTACCGCGGGAGGGTGGGACGGGCGGGCGGGAGCGGCCGCTCCGGGAGGTGGTGGTGGGCGGGCAGCTCTGCGAGTCCGGGGACATCTTCACCCAGGAGGAGGGGGGGAGCGTGGTGCCCCGGGCCCTGCCCGCGGCCGAGGTGGGGGAGTACCTGGTGATGGAGAGCGCCGGGGCCTACGGTTTCGTCATGAGCTCCAACTACAACTCGAAGCCCTTCGCCGCCGAGGTCCTGGTCCGGGACGGGAAGGCCTACCTGATCCGCGAGCGGCAGCGGCTGGTGGATCTGGTGCGGGGGGAGATGATCCCGGAGATCGAGTAGAAGTGGCCTGGGCCGGTCAGCCGTGAACGGCCGGCGAGACGCCCAGGCCGCGGGCGAGCTCGGCTTCGAACTCCCGCCAGCCGAGGAACCGGCTGGCGAGGGCTTCTGCGTCCAAGTCGCGGCCGGCGAGCCGGTAGAAGAGGCGCCAGTGGCGGCTCTCCGCCGGACCCAGATCGGCCAAGAGGAGCGCTACCTCGCGGTCGTCGACGACCTCCGCCAGGCGGGTGAACCGCTCGCAGCTCCGCGCCTCGACGAGGGCGCCGAAGAGCAGGCGGTCGACCTTCGTCCAGGGCTCGCGTCCGGCGACGATCCGCTGCCGCAGCGCCTGCGCCCAGGGGTTCTTGCGCCGCCCCCCGAGCGGCCAGCCGCGCTTGATCAGGATCGCCACCACCCGTCTGAAGTGCTGGACCTCCTCGGCGGCGAGCGCCGCGGCACGCTCCACGAGCTCCGCGTCGTCGGGGTAGTAGCCGGCGAGCGACAGGGCGTAGAGGGCGACCTGCTGCTCGCAGACCGCGTGGTCTGCCAAGAACTCGGGCAGGTTCGCGGCGGCGAGCTCCGCCCACGACCGGGGTGTCGCATGGAGGAGCGGGAGCTCGGCGAAGACCGCCGCGAAGCCGGCCGGCTCCGGGAGCGGGGAGAGGTCTGGGATGAGGGTGCTCATAAGAGGAGAGGGCCGGCTGGCCGGAGATCGTAGCAGACCTGCCGTCGAGAGATCAGGCGCTCGATATCGTGATATCATTTATCTCATGGGCCAGCTCCTGGTACGGCAGCTCGACGACGACGTGAAAGAGAAGCTCCGCCTCCGTGCTCGTCGCCATGGTCGGAGCACGGAAGAAGAGGTTCGCGAGATCCTCGGCAACGCGGTCCGGGATGAGGGCGGCAACCCGACCGCGCTCGGCTCCCGGCTCGCCGCCCGTTTCGCCCGTGTGGGTCTCGCGGAGGACATCCCCGAGATACGCGGCCAAGCCGTCCACCCGGCCGACTTTGAGTCGTGATCCTCCTGGACACGAACGTGATCTCGGCGCTCATGCGCCGCGATCCGGATCCGATGGTGGTGGCGTGGCTCGACCGACTGCCGCCGGAATCCGTGTGGACGACCTCGATCACCGTCTTCGAGGTCCGCTTCGGCTTGGAGCTCCTGGCGGAAGGGAACCGCCGACGGGTTCTGGAAGAGGCCTTCGCCAGGGCACTCGAAGAGGACTTCGAAAACCGCGTGCTGCCTTTTGATCAGACCGCCGCGCAGGCCGCCGGCCGCCTTGCCGCGGAGCACCGGCGGGCCGGCCGCACGGTCGAAATTCGCGATGTCCAGATCGCGGGTATCGCCGCGGCCCGCAAAGCGACCCTCGCGACACGCAACCTGCGCCATTTCGAGGGGCTCGGTCTCGCGCTCGTGAATCCCTGGTCGGAGTAGTATTGCGAGCTCCGCGTCACGCATGAGAGGTGAAAAGCGGCCGGCCCTCCGGGAGGGAGGGCCGGCTTGAGAGAGCGTAGCAGACCCGCGGCGAGGCACTCCATGCCGCGGTTCTCGATCAGCGAGACGTGACAGCTCCCGTTGGAGTGCAGGCGCCGTTCGGGGCCTGGACCGTTCCGCCCAGGTCCAATCCGGTGACCACCCCGCCGCTGTCGTTCACCTCGACCCGGAGGCAGTTCTGGCCCGCCCGGAACGGACCGCTCCCTCCCACCGCGCCGTTGACATTGAGGTGGAGCGGCGAGGCATCCAGGAAGCTCCCGCCAGGGCCGCCGATCCGGGAACCATTGAGAAAGACCGTGGCATTGTCGTCGGCTCTCAATTGGAGGTCCAACGCGGCAGTCGTCGCACCGCTGCCGATACAGAAGCAGTTCTCGAAGCGGAGCGTGCCGAGGCCGGGAACGGACCTGCCGCGGTTGGCGTCGATCGAGATCCATGCGCTTCCCGCGATCGGCGCCGACCAGGCCGGTGCGGTGTGGACCACCACCTTTGCCGGACCCGCCGGGCTCGCGTTGGTCACCTGCCAGTCGTCATCGGCACTCCCCGGTGGCAGGGTCGCTCCGGTAACCTGATTGAAGCCGGTGGCGAGAGAAAAGTTGAGGTCGGCTCCAGCCCGCCCCTGGCACTCATCCGGAGTGCTGTTGCCGTCGAGGTCGGTCGACGTGCCGCTCGCGATGTCCTCCGCGTCGGGAATGCCGTTGTCGTTGCAGTCGTGGGAGACGGAGACCCCGGTGACGGTGATGGTCGGGATCTTCGCCGCTCGGAGCGCGAAGGTCTCAATGCCCTCGAGGTCGCCCTGGGAGGGCTCCGGGGTGATGCGGATCCGGTCGCCCGTCAGCGTCGATCCATCCGTGAGCTGCCAGGGGACCGCGCGGTCGGTCTCCAGAGCGAAGCCCAGGGTCCGCGTATCGTTGGGCCCGGGGACGACCTCCGCGCCGGCCGACCGGGGCCAGACGACGACTGTGTTGATGCCAACTCGCTGCTGGCTGGCCGTTCCGACCGGCTGGTCGCCCTTGAACACCTCGATTTTGTAGGTGGCCGCCCCGCTGACGGCGGTCGAGATCTGGTACTTGGCACTGGCCGTCTGGGTGACCCGGAGAGTGCCGGCGGCCTGGCCGCTCTTCCCCGCGGCGCTCAGCTCGAAGAAGGCGCCGTTCGGCAGCGGCCCGGCCGCATCCAGGGGGAGCCAGGCGAGCTCGATCGCCTGGGCGCCATGCGGATCGATCGCGGCCCCGTCCGCACCGCTCGCCCCGATCCCGTCGATCCGGAACTCCTCTCCGAAGGGGACGATCCTCGAGGCGCCGAGGTGGTCGACATCCGAAACTTTGATAGCGCAGTCAGGCAGGCTGAAGCAACGGACGATCGAACAGCAGTTCACGAGATCCTTATCGTGCAGGCTGATGAGCAGACAGGCATCCTTGCCGCCGACGGCCTGCGGTCCGCTGAGGAAGACGGGCAGATTCGCCGTCGTACTCCCCGTGGCGAGTGGCGGGATCGAAAAGGTATCTTGGGTGACCATCAACTGGCTGGTCGGGATGGGGGTCACGTGGTCGGACGGCGAGACCGGAGCGAGGAGGAGGTACTGCGCCAGGGTGGGAGAGAGGTTCTGCAACTTAAAGGTGTAACGGAAAGGCGGCGGCACCGGAAAACATCTCGGCGTGATCTCGCTTGCGATCTGCGCACAGTCGCAGGTGGGGAGATCGAGCGAGACCGTGATCGAGCAGCACTCGTCGAGCGTCTCGTCCAAGAGCAAGACCTTGAACGAGAGAGGTCCCGGCGTAGCCCCCTTGATGACCACCTGGAGGAGCGGGGAGAGGCCGTTCGGAGGGATGGGAGGGGAAAAGACGAAGTGGTCCTGGTCCACGGTAATTCCCGTGGGCAGGCTGACGAGGAAGAGGTGGAAGACGTTCTTGCCACTCAGATTCTGGAAACGGAACCGCCAGATGTAGTTGCCCGTGGGCTTGCCCGATTTGTCCGTCTCGCACTGGATCGCATTATTCAGGACCCGCATGCAGGTCTTGGCCGACTGGATCCACTGCTTCTGCGCCAAGTTCGAGGTCTGGGTCTTGCCGGCCGCGGTGACGAACTGCGCCTCGATCGTGTCGGTCCCGATGCTGGTGCTCGCATAGGTAAAAGTCGCCTTGCCGCTGGCATCGGTGACCGCCGTTGCCGTGAGCCCCACGTTCGGTCCGGAGATGATCTTGAAGGTGACGGTTACTCCCGGCAGCGGAGAGCCGGTCGAAGACCGGACCGTGGCCGTGAAGACGTGAGTGGTGCCGATCTCGTTGACGGCGGACTTGGGCGACAGGGTGATGTCGCTCAAGACGGAGATGTCGCCGCGCGCCAGGATGTAAGGGCTGCCCACCGTGCCGTCCGGAGCCGTATAGCTCGATCCGGAGTTATTCGCGATCGCGAGGACGACGAAGGAGAGTGGCCAGGCGTCGAACGCCTCGTGGACGGAGCAGTTCCAATTTTGAAGAGTGGCGTCGGTCAGCACCGGCGCGGTCGTGAAGACCGGATGGGTGGCGGTGATATGGGCATTGTTGAAGCAACCCGGAGATCGCACCTGGAAGCTGCCGGGCCCGGCACCGAAGGCACCGTCGAGGACCGGCACCGGAGTGCCGGGAGCCGCCGAGGTGTAATCGCAGCTGAGCGAGACGTAGGCACCCGTCTTGCCGGTTTGCGCCGCCGCATAGTCAACGGCCTTGCGGGTCAAGAGCTCTCCCCCTTGGAGCGCATGAAAAACGGGATCCGTGCCGATGATGATGACGTTCCCGTTCACGGCCTTGCCCCAGGTCGGAGCGTTGGCCTCCGCGGCGGCGATGTCGCCGATGCTGCCGCAGGACGGATCGCCGAGAATGATCGCCTGATAAGCTTGAAACTGGGCCGTGGTCATGCCGCTCCAGGTCGTGGCGTTGACCACGTTGACGGTGAGCCCCAGGCTCGTCGCCTCCTGAGCCTCGATGCTGGGCGTGCCTCTGACGGTGGAATCAAGGATGAGGACCGAAGCGGCCTGCGCTGCTCCCGTCAGGCAGAAGAAAAGAGCCAGCGGGATGCACCATCTCCTCAGCTTGCCTGTGTCGCGTGATGCGTTCATGTGTTTCTCCTCGCAAGGTTAGATCCGAAGGGTTCAAGGACGATAGATGGGGCGGCAGGCAGCAACCGATCCGTTGCGGCGGCGCCGACTTCGACCAGGTGTCGTTCTGGATGTGAAGCCGCCTCGGCGGGCAATCCGCCGAGGCGGCTGTCGTTCTAGTTCCAGCAGGTCGCGCCGGGCTGATCGTTGATGTCGACCCAGAACGGCTTGGCCGGATCGCCTACGCCGCCATAGGCCTGAAAGTGCCAGCCCCAGCCGTCGTGGTGTTCCGCCACCCGGAAGCCGGGACCGAACTCCTTGACGCAGAGGGCATTCGCATCGGCCCGCTTCGCCGGCGGCACCGTGGGCCGGGTGGTCCCGACCACACCGCCCGACCACCGGTAGTACTGGTCGCTATCGTTTACGCTCGCCGGACGCGGCAGTGGAAATCCCGGTCCATCTTTCTTGATGCAAAGGATCGGCAGCTCGGTCGTGCAGGGGGTGTCCCCCTGGGAGGCGCCGCAATTGACGCAGCCGACGCGGATCGTCCCGGTCGGCGAATTCGTTCCCAGGAATTTCCAGGTCATACCTTTCTTGACGGAGGCGGACGCCTTGGCAGTCGCGTCCGTCTGCGCGGCGCAGGGCAGGGAGAAAAGCAGAGCGAGGGCGGCGGGGATAAATAGAGAAGTACGCATGGTGAAATACCTCCTTTTCGTGGTTGTCGGTTCGTCGGTCTGCTCGCGATAGATCCTCCAGGCCTCGCGTCGGTTTAGTCCCGCTTGCCGCTAAACCGATTTTCACGAGCGGAGATCTATCTGTAACGACGGCCCCGCGAGCGGCGCCAGATAGAGAAACCCAGAGAGCTTGCGAGCGTATATACTGATGACAACTGAAAGGGGATTCTCGATGCTGGCCGAACGACCGGGCCGTGACCGCAAGGAGGAGGCGCTCCTCTGCTTCAACGGCATCGACGGCCGCTCCGGCGACTATCTTCTTGCCCCCGCGTCGGCGCGGGGGCTCGCCGACGTCGCCCGCGGTAAGGCCGGCGGTATTGGCAATATCGCCGGACTTGGTGGCATGGGCGGGAAGGGCGAATGGGCGCGGCTGCGCGAGCTCCAGGCCTGGGTGAAACGTTGGGGCAAGGTGCGGCGGGGCCTGAAGGAGGGCCTAAACCCCGGAAAGCTCGAAGAGGCGGGCTGGGGGGTGATCTTCCCCCAGGGGGCGGACACCGTGGCTCTCCGGGATGCCCTGGCGCCGCTCCTCGACCACCGGCGGGCCCAGGCCGCGGAGCACTACCGGGAGTTTGTTGGCGACGATGGTTATCGCCCGGAGGAGACCAAGATCGACTTCCTCGCCCGCCACGGCGCCGGACCGGGGCCGGCCGATCCGGAGAAGGTGCCCTACTACCTTCTCCTCGTCGGCGACCCGGAGGCCATCCCCTTTTCCTTTCAGTACCAGCTCGACGTCCAGTATGCCGTCGGCCGGCTCTGCTTCGCGAGCCTCGCGGAGTACCGGAGCTATGCCGAAAGCGTCGTCGCGGCCGAGAGCGGCCAGGTCGAACGCCGCCGGCAGGCCTCCTTCTTCGCCCCCGTCAACCCCGGGGATTCGGTGACCGGGATGACCAGCGCCTACCTGGCCGAGCCGCTGGCGGCCAAGGCGCGGCGAGAGCAGCCCGGCTGGAACGTCGACACCGTGCTCGGCGGCGCGGCGACGCGGGACCGGCTCGGCCGCCTGCTCGCCGGCGAGGAGACCCCGGCTTTCCTCTTCGCCGCCTGCCATGGTCTCGGCTTTCCCGCCGGGGATGCCCAGCAGGAGACCCTCCAGGGGGCCCTCGTCTGCCAGGACTGGCCCGGCCCGGGTGGCGGCATCCGCCGCGAGCAGTACTTCGCCGCCGAGGACGTGGGGGAGGAGGCCCGGGTGCACGGCCTGGTCGCTTTCTGCTTCGCCTGTTTCGGCGCCGGCACCCCGCGCTGGGACGCCTACGCTCACGACGGCCGGGGCGAGCCCGGGGAGCCTCGGCCGCTCTCACCCCGATCTTTCATGGGCCGCCTGCCGCAGCGGCTGCTCGGCCACCCGCGGGGCGGGGCTCTCGCGGTCGTCGGCCACGTGGAGCGGGCCTGGGGCTTCTCCTTCGCCTGGACCGGCGCCGGCGCGCAGACCGCCGTCTTCGAGAGCACCGTCAAGCGTCTCCTCGACGGCCAGCCGGTGGGCTGGGCGATGGAGTTCTTCAACCAGCGGTATGCCGAGCTCGCTTCCGACCTGGCGGCCGAGGTGGAGGCCCTGGGCTTCGGCAAGAAGCTCGACCCAGCGAAGCTCGCCGATCTCTGGACCGGGAGCCACGACGCCCGCAACTACACGATCGTCGGCGATCCCGCGGTGCGGGTCGTCACTGGCGGTCCGGCAACTCTCTAACCAGCGCAGGAGGATCGAACCCATGATCAGGAAACTCGCTCGTCTCTTTCTGCTCGCCGGTCTCCTCTTGGCGGCCAGCCAGTCGGAGTCCCGGCAGATCGACGTCGACTTCCACATCACAATCGGCGGCGGGGGCACCGCGAAGCTCGCCAAGGACCTGGCCAAGGAGGTGGACCAGGTGCGGCGGAAGTTCGACGACAGCCGGGTAGCGTTGCCCATCGTCAAGGGCCCGGGGGGCGTGCCGGCCTACCCCCGCCAGGCGCTGCTCGACCTGATCGACTCGACCGAGAAGGAGCTCGACCAGGCCGTCCTACGGGTGGACCCACAGAAGTTGGCCGGCCTCAAGGACTGGGCAGAGGTGGAGATCGAGCGCAGCCGCCACGCGCTGGAAAAGCGTGCCGGCACCGTTGCCGCCCTCTCGCCCGCGGGCTATCGAACCGCCGCGGTCTTCGCCTCCGTGACGGGCGGCAAGGGCCGCGGACCGCGGACCAAGCCTCGGAAAGCACCGCCCAAGGCCGCTCCTCCGCCGGCGCCCGAGCCGCCGAAGCCCGATCCACTGGAGGTGACCACGGTCGGCACCGCGCAGGCGAGCCCCATCCTCGACCAGGTGGGGCGGGTGATCGGGCGGCTCTTCTTCCTTGCCGACAAAGACGACCTCGAAGTGGATCTCTGGGTCGGCAGCACGCCCAAGCAACACACGAAATTCAGTTTCTGGCCGCAGGGCACGGGAAAGCAATCCTCGACGGCGCCCACAATCATCCAGACCAACGGCAGCCGGAAGCATGTCCTGCGGGGCCTCTACGAATATAGAGCCGCTGCTTCCCTAGGCTCGAAAGCGGTGACCGAAATCCTGGAAAGCGGTCCGGGGCCGGCCGGCGGCGTGCCGAGCGAACGGCTCGATCTCGTCAATGGCAGCCGTTTTTTCTGCTGCCGCTTCGAAGACAACTACTGCCATCATGTCGACGATCCCAAAGAGTGCCAGACCGAGCGCCGCTGAGCCCGCGGGCCCGGCACCGGCTGCGGCCGGGAGGCTCGCGCGCCGGCACTGGGTCGTCCTCCAGGGAGCGTTCCTGGGATGGGCTCTGGCGCTGCTCGCGGGCAACCTGCTGGACCGCGAGCTCCGGGCCTTGCGGTTTTTCTTCCTTCCGCTCTCCGCCGCGGCTGGCGGTCTCGCCGCCCTGGGCGCCTGGAGCTACTTTGCTGGCCCCGCCGAGGACGCCGTCCGCAAGCGGCGCGCCCGCGTCGCAGGTATCGCACTCGCCTTGGGCGCCGTCCTCCTGCTCTTCCTCTACGCCCGGTTCGTCGTGCGAATCGACTATGCCGGGCACGCGAAGAGCGTCGCCTTCATCGTGAGCTGGGCGCGCTCCGCGAGCTGCCCCTGCTCGGCCGCCGGCGACGGCGGCTGCATCCAGGAGCTGGGGTTGGACGTCGGGAACGTCCGCGCCTGCTTTGCGGACCGCTGGGTGATCGAGCTGGCCCTGGCGCTCTCCTATCTCTGGACCCTCGGCAGCCTCGGGGCTCTCGTGGGCCTCCTCCAGGCACCCCGGACGCCTCCGGCAGCATCCGAGGAGTACCTGGACTTCGACGTCTGGATCGATCAACGCGCCGGCTCCAGCTATCGCGCCAAGGCGTGGAGCGGCGGCGCGGGCTTCGAGGCGACGGTGCATTTCACTCTCCCGCCCGCCCTCGAACGTGGGGAGTTCTTCCGCTTCGGCTCGACCGACCCGATCCGGGGCGGGCCGGCGGACGAGGAGACCAGGGGCCTCGGCCCGGAGGAGGTGGGGGAGGAGCTCTTCCGCACCGTCTTCCAGGGCGAGTTGCTGAAGTCGTTCCTCGGCTGTCTCGAAGAGGCCAAGGACGGCCCCGGCGTGCGGGTCCGCCTGCGCCTCAACGACGTCCCCCACCTCGCCTGCCTGCCCTGGGAGTACCTGTGCGAGGCCCGGGGCCGGGGCTTCCTCGCGCTCTCCTCCCGCACCCCGGTGGTTCGCTATCTGGAGCTCTCCGAGGGCGTCGGCACGCTCCGGGTCGAGCCGCCGCTCCGGGTCCTCGCCGTGATCTCGACCCCGAGCGAATATGAGGAGCTCTCCCAGGCGGACGAGGAGTGGCGTCGGCTCGGCGAGGCGGTCAAGCCGCTCCTCGCGAGCGGCCGGATCGAGATCGAGAGGCTGGCGCGTCCCACCCGGGAAGCGCTCGCCGAGCGGCTCTCGACCGGCGGACCGGTGCACGTCCTCCACTTCGTCGGCCACGGGGGATTCAGCGAGCTCCGCGGGGAGGGGATGCTGGTCTTCGAGGACGAGGGCGGGCATGGCGCTCCCCTCTCCGGCAAGAGCCTCGCCTATCTCCTCCAGGATCACCCCTCGCTCCGGCTGGCCGTGCTCAACGCCTGCAACGGCGCTCGCGCCTCCCGGGAAGACGCCTTCGCCGGCACCGCCCAGGCCCTCGTGCAGCACGGGGTGCCGGCGGTGGTCGCCATGCAGGCGGAGGTCACCGACGCCACGGCCTGCCGCTTCGCCGAGAGGTTCTATCAATCGCTCGCCGCCGGCCTGCCCGTCGACGCCTGCGTCGGCGAGGTGAGAAAGGCCCTGGCCGCCGAGGCCAACCCGGAATGGGGCACGCCCGTGGTCTACCTGCGCGCCGCCGACGGCCGGCTCTTCACCGTGCACTAAACCCCCCGGACCGATCGGAGATCTATCCGGGATGTCACGCATCGACAGTCGAACGAAAGGAGAAAACCATGATCCCCAACACCTCTGACGCTCCCGCCACCCCCCGCCGCCCCGACGAGGCCCCGCGGACCGAGCCGCTCCCCCTGCTGGACCTGAGCAAGCCCATCGAGGTGGCTTCGAACGGGACCGGCGCGACCAACGATCCTCCCGCGAGCGACAAGCCGCCGGGCCTCTGCGATCCCGCCGATCCCGCGTCCTGCCTCTGATCCGCACCCTGCCGGGGGGAGTGGCGTCAGCGCCACTCTCCCTGGAGGGTGAAACCGGCCCAGTAGTAGGGAGACCGCCAGCGCTCCTGGCGCCGGATCGCGTCCTGGGCCGCCCGCAGGGCCGCGGCGGGGGAGAGGCGCTCGGCGAAGATCCCGTGATAGAAGCTCCGCATCAGGTCGACCGTCACCCGGTCGTTGACGTTCCACAGGCTGACCAGCACACGTTCGGCGCCGGCATAGAAGAATCCCCGAGTCATCCCCACCAGCCCCTCGCCCCGCACGTCCTTCCCCAGCGCCGACTGGCAGGCGGAGAGGACGACGAGATCGGCCCGGAGGTCCAACCCGTAGATGTCGGCGAGATGGAGGAAGCCGTTCGCCACCCGCCGGCCGTTCGCGTCGACCTGGGAGAGCACCAGCTGGCCGCCGCCGGGATCGCTGGCGGCGAAGGAGCCGTGGGTGGCGAAGTGGAGAAAGCTGTAGTCATTCAAGAGGCCGCTCAAGACGGCCCCCCGGCTTGCCACCCGGCCCAGGATCGCGGTGCTATCTCTCGCGGGCGCCAGGGCGAGGATCGCCTTAGCCTCCTCCCGGGTGTAGGGCAGGGTCGGGAAGGCGCCGCCAAAGTCCGGATCTCCCAAGACCCAGAGAGCCCGTGCCGCCGGCCGCCGGCCAGCGACCTCCCGGCGGAGCGCCCCCAGGACCGAGATCGACGGCAGGGAGACGATCTCGTGGCGGGCGACCAGCGGCTCGCCGCCTCCCGGCTCGGGCAGGGCGGCGAAGGGCAGGCTCTGGAGCGCCCCGTCGCCCACCACCAGCAGGCGCTTTCCCGGGAGAAGGGAGGCGACCGGCCCCAGGAGGATCGCGGAGAGCTTCGCGAGCTGCTGATCGGCCGAGATCTCCGTCTTCCTGGCACGGCTCCCGGCGAGGAGCCCGGAGGCCCGGCTCACCTTCTCCGCTAATTCGGCGCGGCCGGGAAGCCCGAAGCTCTGGAGAGAATCGGGAGTCAGGGCCCAGAGGAAGCTCCCCTTGGTCCCCAGCCGGTACTCCAGGAGGAGAGTGTCGCGGTCGAGCAGCTGCCTTTGGACCTCCGCGGCGCTCCAGGGCTGCGGCTGGGTGAGGGCGGCGTAGCGCGGGCTCGCGGCCCGGAGCTCGGCGCGCACCCCTTCGAGGTCTTCCCGCTTTTGCGCAAGCTCCGCGTCGACCGCGCGCAGCTCCCGGCGGGCGGCTTCGTCGTTTTTCTCCGCGAGTCGGGACTGGCGGGCGCCGAGGTCCTCGATGGCCGCGTCCAGCCCGCGCTCCCGGGCGAGGAGCTGGGGGGGCGCGCCGCGCAGATCGGTACCGCGGGCGTCCAGGGCGTCGAGCAGCGACCGCGCCAACGCCCGCTCGCCGACCCCGAGGGCCAGGGCGTCGTAGCCGGCGTCGGGCTTCTCCCGGTGCATCTCCATCAGGAGGTCGATGAGGAAGTCGTAGGAGCTTTGCTGGGTGGCGAAGAAGGACGCCCGGGTGGTGCGGCTCTCCTGGCGGAAGCGGTGCCGCTCGATCGCTGTCAGGGCCGCTTCCATCGCCTGGCGGGCGTCTTCGAGCAGGCCGCGGTGGCGCAGCACCTCGGCCTTCCCGCGCAGGGCCTGGGCGAGGTCGGGTGGATCCTCGAGCTTCGCGAAGAGGACTGAGGCCCGGTCGAAATCGTCGAAGGCCGGATCGTCGCGGTGGGCCGCGGCCTCCAGCCAGCCGAGATTGAGGAGGCACACGGCCTGTTCGCTGCTATTGCCGAGCCCGACGAAGATCGGCAGAGCTTCCGCGTAGGCCTTGCGGGCCTCCTCCGGCCGGTTGAGTTGACGGTAGGCGACGCCGAGCGACGTCCGGGTGACGGCCTGCCCGAGGCTCCCGGGCCGGCGGAGAGCCAGAGCCTTCTGGAGCGGCTGGAGAGCCGAGCCGGGATTTTTTTCTTCGAGGAAGGCTTTCCCCATCGCGTTCCAGGCGGCCGCTTCGCCGTCCCTGCGATTCTGACTATCCGGTGCCTGCTGGTAAAGGACGAGCGCCTCGCGGAAGCGCTGGCGAGCCTGCTCGGTCTGTCCCAGGTCGAGATGGAGATGGCCCC
>JAXDLD010000081.1:0-11240 GCA_034666805.1 Acidobacteriota bacterium | reverse complement strand
CGCGGGCCGAAGAAGCTGCCCAGCGGCACGTCGCGGCCGGCCTCGTCCCGCACCCGGGCGGCGAGCGGGAGCGACTCCCCCAGCTTCTGGTCGTAGCCGATGTTCTGGAGCGGCTTCGGCACGACGTGCGCCGGGGTGACGGTCTCGCGGACGGGCGACGGGAACTCCGGCTGGCCCCAGGCTGGAACCGCCGTGATCGCCACCCCCAGGAGGAGCGCCGCGAGAGCGAAGGCTCGCCTCACCGTGGACCTCCCGGGCTGGGCGGCGCCGCGGCGGCGGTGCCGGGCGTGTTCGCGGTCGGCACCGGCGGCAGGGGAGTCGTCGGGGAGCCCGGGGTACGCGCGGGGTTGCCGTTCGCGGTAGGCAGACCGCGGCGCACCAGAACGTCGATCGCCAGGTCGACCGGGATGCGCACGGTCCCTTGGCTTTCGTCGATCCAGGCCGGGCGGGCGATCATCTGGTCCTCGGCGGCGCGGAGCGTCCGCATGTCGCCGTCGGCGTCGGACTGCAGGCGCGGCTCGGGCGGCAGGTGGCGCTCGCGCACCTCGCGGAGGGCCGGCGGCGGCGGATCGGCCGCTTTCTCCAGCCGGCGCAGGCCGGCGAACAGCCACCAGGAGAGAAGGAGGACGGCGAGCGTCCCGACGGCGAGCGAGATGCCCGTCACGACCACGCCCCGGACGTTCAGGTCGCGGTCGTACTGCACCGCGTCCGGCGTGTGGACCTCGCCCGGCCGGCGCGGCACGTCCGCCGGTTGCTGGTGGTGCCCATGATCCCGGCGCTCACTCATGGGCGACGGCCTCCGCCAGGAACGGGTCGTTGATCGGCAGGAGGGGCCGCTTCTTCAATTCGGCGCAGAAGGCATAGAACCAGATCCCGGAGACGGCGAGCAAGGTGGCGAGGAAGAGCCAGTGGAAGTAGAACCGGTTGTCGTCGTGGAAGGCCGGCGCCGCCTGCCAGTAGAGGTCGACCCAGCGCATGAAGAGCATGAAGAGGGCGAGCCCGCCCAGCCGCTTCGGCACCCGTTTCAAGTTCCGCGACAGCAGGAGGAGAAACGGCATGCCGAAGTGGAAGAGGGCGATGGCGAGCGCCAGCCAGCCCCAGCCGTTCGCGATCCGCCGCACGTACCAGATGATCTCCTCCGGCAGGTTGCCGGCCCAGATGATGAGGAACTGGGAGAACGAGAAGTAGGCCCAGAGCATGACGAAGGCGAGGAAGAGCTTGCCATAGTCGTGGAAGTGCCGGGGGGCCAGCACCCGCTCCATGGGCTCCCGGCGCGACAGGTAGAGGGCGATGAGGATGATGAACGCCAGGGCCGAGAGCCCCTGCCCGCCGAGGAAGTAGATGCCGTAGATGGTCGAGAACCAGTGTGGCTGGAGCGACATCAGCCAATCGACCGCCGCGAAGGTCGCGAGCAGGCAGTAGAGGGCGAGGCCCGGCGCGGCGATGATCTGCATGCGGCGGGCGAGGCCGGGGTCGGGCGAGCTGTCCTGCCGGCGCGACATGCGATCGAGAATGAAGCCGAAGCCGCCCCAGACGACGAAGTAGATCACCAGGCGGAGGATGAAGAACGGCACGTTCAGGTACCAGTGCTTCTCCTGCAGGAGGACGTCGTGGGCGACCACTTCGGGCCGCGCCCAGACGAAGATCTGCTTCATGCCGAGGAGGATCGGGAGCGAGAGCAGCGCGACGAGCGGGATCGTCCGCGCCGCCGCCTCCATGGGCCGGCGCACCATCAAACCCCAGGCGCCGCGCGACAGGTGGTGGAGCATGGAGATCGCGAGGCAGCCCACGGCCACCCCGACGACCAAGAGCCAGGCGACCAGGTAGGCGCGAAAGAAGACCGGGGCATTCAAGAAGAGGCCGAGGAGCGAAGCCACGGTGCCGATCGCCCCGGCGATCAGGGCCTTCCGCTGCAGGCCGTCCAGATCTCCTGGCGCGGCCCAGTCCGCGGCCGCGAACGGCAGGCGGACGGGCTTCTGCCCGGCATCGAGGGTCGTCACTGGCGCTCCCTCCCATTCTTCGTCCGCCCCGGCGTCTCGCGCCGGAGCGGCTCGGGGGCCTGAACCCCGTCGCGCGGCCCTTCGTCCTCGGGCCGTACCGGTGGCAGCTTGAAAGCCGCGTCGAGCTTCTGCCGCTCCTGGGGGGAGAGGTCGGCCAGGCGGGCGTTCTGCGAGAGCTGGAGGGCGCGGACGTAGGCGACGATCGCCCAGCGATCCTCGGGCGGGATCTGGCTGGCGTAGGAGGGCATCACCCCGAAGCCCTCGGTGACCACGTTGTAGAGATAGCCCACGGGCGAGCTCCGCAGGCGGTCGATGTGGTACGACGGCGGCTGCTTGTAGCCGCGCTGCACCACCATGCCCCGCCCCGTCCCGGCCCGGTCGTGACAGGGCGAGCAGAAGATGTTGTAGCGCTGCTCGCCGCGCAGGAGCACCTCGCGGGTGACCGGAAATGGAAAGTCGGGGACCGGCTTGCCGTCCCTGGCGAGGCCGGTGTAGGCGCCGGAGTTGGCGCGCAGGAAGCCGCGCGCCACGGTGTGGGCGGGGAGCGGCCGGGCCGAGGTCCCGTCGGCGAAGAACTCGCTCTCGCGAAGCGGGATGTACTTCGCCTGGTTGTGCATGTTCTGCCGGCAGCCGGCGAGGGCCACCAGGCAGACCACCGTGGCCACGCTCTTAGACCTCAACTTCCGCCACCTCGCTCGGGTTCAGATCGGAGAGGAGCTTCTCCGTCGCCTGGCGATCGAAGCGGGGGTCGGCCGCCTTGATCACTAGGAAGAAGTGGGCGCGCGACGCCTCGGCGAAGCGCGGCACGTTGAAGACCGGATGGTAGGGCTGCGGCAGGCCGTTCAAGGCGAACATGCCGAAGACGGCGAAGAGGGCCGCCATCAGGATCGTGCACTCGAAGGTCGGCACGATGAAGGCCGGCCAGCTGTGCATGGGCCGACCGCCGACGTTCATGGGATAGGCGTAGAGGTTCACCCAATACTGGAGCAGGTAGCCGCCGGTGCCGCCCAAGATACCGCCGATCAGGACGAGGAGCGACATCCAGGAGTGGTGGAGGCCGAGGGCGTGCGACACCTCCTCGATGGGGTAGGGGGTGTAGGCCTCGACCTGGCGGAAGCCGGTCGCGCGCACCCGCTCCACCGCCCGGATGAGGTCTTCGGGGGTATCGAACTCCGCCATCAAGCCGTAGAGGATGGGCCGCTCTTCGATGTGAATGCTCATTCCGGCGTCTCCATGCCCTCACCCCGGGAGCCGGGGGTGAGAGCGCGCATCTCGGCGATCGAGATCATCGGCAGGAAGCGGATGAAGAGGAAGAGAAGCGTCAGGAAGAGGCCGATCGTCCCGATGAAGGTGCCCCAGTCGAAGATCGTGCCGCGGTACATGCCCCACGACGACGGCAGGAAGTCGCGGTGGAGGCTCGTGATGACGATGACGAAGCGCTCCAGCCACATGCCCACGTTGACGAACATGCAGACGATCCACAGCGGCACCGGGTTGGTCCGCACCTTCCGGAACCAGAGGAGCTGCGGCACGATCGCGTTGCAGACGATCAGCAGGATCCAGTGCAGGTGATACGGCCCGGTGATCCGGTTGAGGATCATGAACTGCTCGTAGCGGTTGGCGCTGTAGGCCGAGAAGAAGATCTCGATCCCGTAGCCGTAGACGACGATCAGACCGGTCGCGAGCATCACCTTGGCCATGTTCTGGAGATGCCGGGTGGTGATGAAGTCCTGGAGGCCGAAGGCGGCGCGGAGCGGGATCGTCAGCGTCAGCACCATGGCGAAGCCGTCATAGATCGCCCCGGCCACGAAGTAGGGGGGGAAGATCGTCGAGTGCCAGCCGGGGACGATGCCGATCGCGAAGTCGAACGAGACCACCGTGTGGACCGAGACGACGAGCGGCGTCGCCAAACCCGCCAGGAGCAGATAGGCGGCCTCGTAGTTGTGCCAGTGGGAGGCCGAGCCCCGCCAGCCCATGGAGAAGAAGCCGTAGAAGATCTGGGAGACGCGGTTCTTCGCCCGGTCGCGGAGCGTCGCGAGATCGGGGATGAGACCCACATACCAGAAGAGGAGCGACACCGTGGCGTAGGTCGAGACCGCGAAGACGTCCCAGATGAGCGGGCTTCTGAACTGCGGCCAGAGGCCCATGGTGTTGGGGTAGGGGAAGAGCCAGTAGGCGAGCCAGGGCCTGCCTAAGTGGAGGACGGGGAACATGCCGGCGCAGGCGACGGCGAAGAGGGTCATGGCCTCGGCGAAGCGGTTGATCGACGTCCGCCACTCCTGGCGGAGGAGAAGGAGGATGGCGGAGATCAAGGTGCCGGCGTGGCCGATGCCGATCCACCAGACGAAGTTGACGATGGCGAAGCCCCAGCCCACCGGCTGGTTGACCCCCCAGATCCCGACCCCCTTGGCGAACAGCCAGGTCACCGAGGCGAGGAAGAGCATCATCACGCAGAAGGAGAGGCCGAAGGCGACATACCACCAGCGCGGCGTCTTCGCCAGGACCACCGAGCTGATCTTGTCGGTGACCGTGCCCGGGGTGTAGCCCGGCGCCAGGACCGGTGGCCGGTAGGGCTTCTCGGGCAAGCCGTCGGGGAGCATCGCCCGTTCGTCGATCGTCGCCATCAGATCCTCTTGCCTTCCGGCGTGGCGCCCAGGAGATCGGGATTCGGGTTCCGGAGCTTCGCGAGGTAGGTCGTGCGCGGCCGGGTGTTGAGCTCTTCCAACAGCGCGTAGTTCAGGGGATCGGCCTTGCGCTTCGTCGACTCCCAGGCCGGGTTGTTGTTGTCGCCGAAGACGATCGCCTCGGTGGGGCAGGCCTGGGCGCAGGCGGTCTGGACGTCCCCGGGGACGACCGTACGGCCGGCGACCTCGGTGTCGATCTTCGCCCGGTTGATCCGTTGCACGCAGTAGGTGCACTTCTCCATGACCCCGCGCATGCGGACGGTGACGTCGGGGTTCTCGCGCAGCTTCAAGACCGGCACGTCGTGGTTCGAGTAGCGGAGGAAGTTGAACCGCCGCACCTTGTAGGGGCAGTTGTTCGAGCAGTACCGGGTCCCCACGCAGCGGTTGTAGACCATGTCGTTCAACCCTTCGGCGCTGTGCACCGTGGCGGCCACGGGGCAGACCAGCTCGCAGGGGGCGTTCTCGCACTGCATGCAGGGGACCGGCTGGTGGTGGACTTGCGGGTCGTCCGGGTCGCCCTCGAAGTAGCGGTCGATGCGCAGCCAGTGCATGGCGCGCTGCTTCAGGACCTGCTCCTTGCCCACAGTCGGGATGTTGTTCTCCGCCTGGCAGGCGACGACGCAGGCGCTGCAGCCGGTGCAGACGTTCAAGTCGATCGCCATCCCCCAGGCGTAGCCCTTGTACTCGTAGCGCGGGTAGAGGGTCAGGTCCTCCGCTCCCGTGGTCTCCGGGGTTTTCGGCAGCCCCGGCTTCTCGTGCACGAGGTTGGGGTCCTTCAGGAAGTCCGGGAGGGTCCCGGTGCGCACCGGCCGGCGGGCCATGACCTCCTTCTCGGCGGTCGGCATCTCGTCCGTGCCGCTCTCCAGGAGGTGGTGGTTCTGGGTGCTGGCGAGGTTGAAGGTGTCGCCGGTGCGCTTCAAGCCGATCCCGGCGACCGCCCAGAGGGCGTCGGTGGTGCGGAGGGCGTAGGCGTTCACGCCGCGCCCGTTGCCCACCGGCCCGGCGCTCCAGCGGCCGTAGCCCAGGTGGAGGGTGGCGGAGCGGTCGGCGTGGCCGGGCTGCACCCAGACCGCCGCCTTGACCTTCCGGCCGCGGATCGAGACCTCGACCACGTCCTCGATCTGGACCTTCAAGCGCCGGGCGAGGGCCGGGCCGACGACCAGGGCGTTGTCCCACACCAGCTTGGTCATCGGATTCGGCAGCTCCTGGAGCCAGGGGTTGCCGGCGTAGCGGCCGTCGTAGACCGTGGGGTCGGGCCGGAAGAGGAGGGTGATCGCCTGCGGGTCCGGCTTGGCTCCGGAAATCGAGGCCGCCGCCTGTGCCACCGCCCCGCCGTTGACCGCGGCAGTTACGGCCGGCTCGGCGGTACCCGGGATCAACCCGTCGTGGAGCGCCTTACGGAAGGCCGCCTCGGGATCCCCTCCCGCGGCTCCGGCGGCATGCAAATTCTTCTGCCAGTAGGCGTGGACGATGTCGTAGGCGGAAGCGTCGATCTGGTTGGCGAAGAGGCCGAGGAGCTCGTGGGCGCTCTTGCTCTCGTAGAGCGGCTCGATGAGCGGCTGGACGAGGGAGGCCGTGCCGTCGAAGGCGCGGGCGTCGCTCCAGGTCTCCAGGGGGTGGGCCTCGGGGATGTGCCACTGCGAGAGCTGGGCCGTCTCGTCCTGGTAGAGGCCGTGGTGGACCCGCAGGCGTGCCTTCTGGTAGGCGGCGGCGAACCCGAGGTCGGCCGGGGCGGTGTAGACCGGGTTGCCGCCGAGGACGAAGAGGGCCTCGACCTTGCCGGCGTTCAAGTCGATCACCAGTTCCTGGATGGACCGCAGGTGGTCGACCGGGTCGGCCTCGACCGGCCGGATGTAGCGGACGGTCTTGCCGACGTTGCCCAGCTTCTCGTTCATGGCGAGGGCGAGAACCTGCACCGCCTGGGGAGCGTAGCCGTCCGCCACCACGAGCGAGGCGCCGGGGTTGGCCTGGAGGTCCTTGGCGACCGCCGCCACGAGCTGCTGGGCTCGCGGCGAGAGCGGGGCGGCAGGAGCGCCGGAGGCGACCCCCAAGGCGGCGGCGAGGGCGAGGGCGAAGCCCGCGACCTCGTCGGGCGGCAGGGGCAGCCGATGGTCGGCGAGGGTGCCGGTGTTGGTCGGCATGCTCTCGACCGCGTAGAGCCGGTTCATGACCGGCCGCTTGGCCCGCACCTGCCGGCCGCGCGAGAAGTCCCGCGAGTAGCGCAGGCTCCCCGGCCCCTGGGTGAGGAAGTCGGAGCCGAGCGACAGGATGACCTTCGCCTGGGTGAGGTCGTAGATCCGGTCGTGGGGACCGCCCAGGGCGGCGACCGCGGCCCGGTACTCGTCGTGCGCCGCCGCCGGCTCCCAGCGGTGCCAGCGCGCCTTCGGGTACTGGGCGAGGATCGTCTTCATCTGGTCGGCGAAGGTCGGCGAGGTGACCGTGCCGGTGAGGATGCGGACCCCCTCGCCGCCCAGCGCCTGCTGGGCTTTCAAGAGCGGCGAGGCCTCGTTGACGAAGGCCCCCCAGGTGCGGATGCGGCCGAGGTTGACGATCGCCTGCGAGCGGTTGGGGTCGTAGAGGTCGAGCACCGAGGCCTGGGCGAAGACGTCGGTCGCCCCGAGGCTCGCCGGGTGGTCGGGGTTGCCCTCGATCTTCGTCGGCCGGCCCGTGTGGCTGGTGGCCAGCACGCCGTAGCCATAGCCGCCGTGGACATGGGTACTGGCGAAGTAGAGCGGCTTTCCCGGCACGATCTCCTCGGGCTGGCGGACGTAGGGGACGATCCGTTCGAGCGGCTGCTTGGTGCAGGCGGTCAGGCCGGCGAGCCCCAGGGAGCCGCCGGCGAGCTGCAGGAAGGCGCGGCGGGAGACGCCGTCGTCGGCCGGCTCGACCCACTCCGAGGCCTGGCGCGGGAACTCGCGGTGCAGCCACTCCTGGAAGTCCGGGGTGCCGGCGAGCTCGTCCAGGCTCCGCCACATGGCGGGGCCCGGCTCCGCGCGTAGCTTCTCCTGCACGGCTTCCAAGTCGATCGGAGTGGATTGGCCCATCCGCCCGATCGCATCGGTTGCCTCGGTCGGGGGTCCCGGCTTCTGGTCGTCGCTCTCGTTCACGGGTCTCTTCCCCTTCACCCTAGCGATGGCAGGTCGAGCAGCTCGTCAGGTTGCGCGGCGGCAGCACGTGGTAGTCCTTGACCAGGCGGGCGCCCAGGCCCGGGTCGTCGGCCGGCGGCTGCCAGGCCATGTTGAAGACCTGATCCTTCGGCCGGATGTACTTCGCCGGGTTCCGGTGGCAGTCCAGGCACCACTCCATCTGGAGGGAGGCGTTCTGGTACATGAGCGGCATGCGGTCGACCCGACCGTGGCAGGTGGCGCAGCCCACCCCCTTGGCGACGTGGATGCTGTGGTCAAAGTAGACGAAGTCGGGCAGGTCGTGGACCCGCGACCAGCGCAGCGGCATGTTGGTCGAGTAGGAGGACCGCACCGGCTCCAAGAGGGCGGCGTTGGTCCAGATCTGCTTGTGGCAGTTCATGCAGGTCGAGGTGGGGGGCATGCCGGCGAACGACGACTTCTCGACCGAGGTGTGGCAGTAGCGGCAGTCGATCCCCAGTTGCGCCACGTGGTGCTCGTGGCTGAAGGGGACGGGCTGCGGCTTGACGACGTCCTGCCCGGTCACGTAGTGCGAGCGCAGGAGCTCGGAGTAGACCCAGCCGACGAAGGCCAGGATGAAGACCCCCCCGAAGATGCTGACCTTGGCGATCGTGTTCGTGCTGCGATGGAAGATCTGCGGCATCCCCGCTCCTCCCTCCTGGCTCCTACGGAGGGCACCATATCCCTAGCCCATCCTCGATTCAAGCTCTTCGGGTCGACTTTGTGAAAGTCGTCACAAGCGGCATCCTAGCAGCCGGGTGGAGGACGTGCAAGACAGGGGCCCGAGGGATCGAGGGATGGAGATGGGCGTATGGGGTGACGGCGCGCGCGTGCAAACCATGACGGCGAGCGGTCCCGCCGTAACGGCGTGCAGGCAGACCAGGACGGTGTGCGGTGCCACCCGTGACGGCGTGCGTGCAAACCATGACGGTGTGCAGTCCCACCGGAACAGCGTGCATGCAACCATGACGGCGTGCAGTGCCGCGGTAACGGCGTGCATGCAAACCGTGACGGCAAACCGGTGCTCCTTGGCGATGGGCCGGCAGGCCCAACGGGCCGTCATACCTCAGCCCAGGGCAACGCCCTGGGTTTGGGGAAGGCCGGTCGATCCGCGATCCAACCCGCGATCCGCGACCCGCGACCTTGTCCTCCAATCCACCCAGGGCATTGCCCTGGGCTGAGGGATGACGGCCCGTTGGGCCTAAGCCCCGGTCCGCACGTCAAAGCCTCGTTCCAGAAGTCGGCGAGCAGTTTGGCGGGCGTCAAGCCTCACACCGGAGTACGTCTCACATTTCGCGGCTTTCGTTACGGCGTACATCGCTTCGTGCCGAATTGGCTACCACAAAATCTTGTAGCTCCGGCCGGCTCGTGGTCTTCCTGTAGCGTTAATCGGGTGCTATACGTGGCCCTGTGAGATCAGCAAAGTCCATCCGAATCGAGTTACAGATCTCGCAGACCTCGCTCGCTGCTTCCTTGTGGGAGAGCGGGAGCCTCGGGCTCCTGCGGAAGATCCGTAAGGCGATCCTCTGGCAACGGATCGGGGAGAAACCCCAGGAGCGCCTCACCCCTGCCTCCTTCGCCGCCGCCTTCTTCGAGGACCGGGAGCCGCACCCCCTCGAAACCTCTCCGCCCGGGGAGCCTTCCAGGCTCGACATCCAGCCCCAGCGCCCCGGCCCGGGGGAGAACGCCCCGGAAGTCTTCATCTCCTATGCCTGGGGGGACGATACCCCCGAGGGGATGATCCGCACGGAAGTCGTCGAGGGGCTCTATGCGGCTCTCGCCAAGGATGGATTCCAGCCCGTCCGCGACAGCGGCGAGATCCGACCCGGGGACCGGATCTCGCCCTTCATCCGCCGCCTCACCCGTGCCGATCTCGTCGTGACGGTGATCAGCGCCAAGTATCTGCACTCCTACTACTGCATGTACGAGATCTACAGGCTCTGGCAGAGGTTCCAGGGCGATGGCGACGAACTCGCCCGGCACGTGGTGCCGATCGTGCTGCCGGAGGTGAGGGTGGGGAGCCTGAAGGAGCGGGCGCCCTACCTCAAATACTGGAACGAGCAGAAGGCGGAGCACGACGCACTGCGGCTCGACCTGGGTCTGAGCCTCAGCGCCGAGGACTGGGACGAAGTTCGCCTGGTCCACGAGTTCTCCCACCACGTGGGGCAGATCCTGGGCTTTCTCAATGACGTCCTCATGCCCCGCAAGCTCGAAGACCACCTCGACCACGGCTTCGAGGCCGTGCGGGAGGCCCTGCGGCGGCGGTTGAGGGAGCGGTGAGGCGGATTAAGGGTGCGCGGAATTTGGATGAGGGAGCTTTCGGACAGAATAGGGAGATCCAAAGTAGAAGCAGGGCGTTCCAAACTAGAAGCACGGCATTCCAAACCAAAAGAACGGCGTTCCAGATCAGAAGCACGGAGATCCAAAGCAGAAGCGGGGCATTCCAAATGAAAAGCAGGGTATTCCAAACGGGAAGCACGGAGATCCAGATCCGATAGGGCTCGTCCAGGGCCGGAACGGGGCGTTCCAGCGCGGAAGTACCAGCGATCACGCCGCTTGCAGGACGAACTGGACCCGCACCGCGTCAAACGGGAAGACGATCCGGCCCGCCTCGTCCTTCTGAAGGAGGCCGGCCTTGAGCAGGGCATGGGCATCGCCGTGCACCGCCTTGACGTCCCGGCCGACCCGCCGGGCGGCCTCGCGCAGGCTTAAGGGGCCGGCACCGGTCAAGGCGGAGAGCAGTTCCCACCGCTTCTGGGTCAGCACCTTGAACAGCAATGCCGGCGTGTCGATGAACTCGCCCTGCGGTTTCCCCTCGAAGGCGCGGAGCCAGCGGCGCTCGGTCTCTTCGCGAGAGGCTACTTCACAGAGTCACGGTCCGCATGTCAGAGCCTCCATAGGTCCACGTCGTTCCAGAAATCGGCGAAGCTTGGGGGGCGTCAAGTCTCACGCGCTGACATTGTGGAAGGATACACGCGACCGCGTGCCGCCGGCCCCCGGGGCCATGCGGTTGCGAGAGCGTTGAAATGGAGGAGAACAACGATGCCGGACGCACCCGACCCCAGCCTGCTGGCAGCCCTGCTGGACTCCTGGGACCGAAATAACACCATCCTGGTCAACCTGCTCCGCGCCCTCCCGGAGGGCGGATGGGAGACCAGGCCGATGGCGGGCAGCCCCTCCATCGCGGAGCTGTTCACCCACATCCACTATGTACGGCTCGTGTTCGTCTTCGAGGACGCCCCCGAGCTCGCCCGCGACCTCCCCGCGGACGAGTGGGAGGACGAGCGGGACCCGGATCGCATCGCGCGGAGGCTGGACGACAGCGCCAAGGCGGTGCGGGACGCGGTCAAGAGCCGGGTGGAGGCAGGCCGGGACATGAACCTTCACTACGACCACCCGATCCTCCTGCTCCA
>JAXDLD010000080.1:0-5143 GCA_034666805.1 Acidobacteriota bacterium | reverse complement strand
CGCCCACATCGGCTCCAAGCACTTCCCCGGCACGGGGACGGCGCGGACCGTCTACTTCGCGATCCTCCTCACCCACACCGTGCTCGCGGCGACCGTCCCCTTCCTCGCCGGGATCACCGTCTACCGGGCCTACCGCCGCCGCTTCGGCGACCATCGCCGGATCGCGCGCTGGACCCTGCCGATCTGGCTCTACGTCTCGGTGACGGGGGTGGTGGTGTACTGGATGCTGTACCGGATGAAGTGGTGAGGCCCCTAAGGCTGCCGTAGGAGCAGCTCCGCCACCGCCCGCTCGGCCTGGCGGCCGAGGGCGGCGCGGTCGTCTCGCCTCAAGCCCGCGGTGGGGATCGGCTCGCCGACCACGACCCGGACCCGGCCGGGGCGGATGCGGAAGCTGCCGCCGGGGGGGATGATGCGGCCGGCGCCTTCCAGGGCGACCGGGACGACCGGCACCCCGGCCTCGATGGCGGCGGCGAAGCCGGCGCTCTTGAAGGTGTGGACCCGGCCGTCCCGGCTGCGGGTGCCCTCGGGGAAGGAGAGCACCGACCAGCCGTGGCCCAGCCGCTCCGCCGCCTGGCCGACGCTCGCCGCCCCGGCGGCCCGGGCGCTGCGCTCGACGAAGACCATCCCCATGGCCTGGATGTACCAGCCGAGGAAGGGGACCCGGGCGAGCTCGCGCTTGGCCATGAAGAGGAGCGGCACCTTGAGGGCGACGAAGAGCGCCGGGATGTCGGCCCAGGACTGGTGGTTGGCCACGAAGAGGTGCGGGCGGGAGAAGTCGACCCGCTCGCGCCCCTCGACTTCGAGCGTCACCGCGATGGCGAGGAGCCCCGGGGCCCAGACCCGCCGGGCGAGGGCGAGCGCCGGGCCGCGGCGCCAGGTAAGGGCGGTGACCAGGAGGGCGACCGTGATCCAGAGCGCGCTCCAGAGCAGGATGTAGACCGCCTGGAGGGCGTTCAGGACAGCCCACCCGGTCTCGCTCCAGCCCGCCCGTGGGCGGACGGTCGATGCGTAGCGCAGCTCACTCATCGGCTTACACAGCAGTCCCTTAGGAGACGTCTATGATATCCGCTCAGCCGACGAAGCGCCACAGATAGAGAACGATCAGGGCCCCGACGATCGAGAGGAAGAGCCCGGCCGGGTGGAACCAGGAGCCCTGCCGGGGCCGCGAGATCACCGAGCCCAGGATCCCGCCCACGAGAGAACCGACGATCCCGAGCGCCACCGTGGCGAGGAAGCTCAGGTGCTGGGCGCCGGGCAGCAACGCGCGAGCGATGAGACCGACGACGAAGCCGATGAGGATGGACCAGAGGATGTGGATGACGGCCATGGATACCTCCTTGAAGTAGGCCTCTAGTGAGGCGGGTTCGCGGCCGGCGGCCGGTCGGGGATGGACGGCCCGGCCTCGGCGAAGATCGAGTTGAGCAGCCCGGCCAGGCGGACCCCCGCCTGGAGGAGCCGCCGCTTGATGAGCGGGATGTTCTGGTACTGGTAGGCGTAGGTCAGCTTGCCGTCGCCGATGTCGTAGACCCGCGTCCGGACGTCGGCCGACTCCTGCACCCAGTCGAGGACGGCGGCGCTCTGCCAGGCCTTGATCTCGTCGTCGGTGGGGTGGTCGACGAACTCGGCGAGCTCGGTAAACGAGAGCTTCTCGGCCTCGATAATCTTCTCGTCCCACACCGAGTGCAGGTTGGTGTTCTCGCCGAACCAGTTGACCTTGATGCTGTTGCCGCCGTGGTCCGCCCGCCGGCCGACGTGGAGGGGCTGGTGGACGTCGCCCACGAAGTGGACGAGGAAGCGCAGGGCCTCGGTCTTCGCCGCGCGGTCGGCCTGGGGGTCTTTGAGGACCTTCGAGAAACGGTCGATCGCCTGCGTGACGTCCCCCTCCGGATGCTTGGCGGGATCGTAGGTCTCGCCGTCGTCCAGGTCGACGAAGTGCCAGGGCTTGGCGCGGTCCCAGGAGGGGTCGGAGCGGATCTCGTCCGGCCAGGTGGCGGCCTGGGCCAGGCTCTCCCCCCCCAGGATGCAGGCGACCCCCCGGGCCGCGGCCGGGGAGAGGTGGTGCTCGGCGATCCGGCCGACGACGCGGTGCCCGTTCGCCCCCCAGGGGAAGGCGGGACGGGTGAGGAGCAGGAACGTCAGAGTCGCAAAGACGTGGCGGATCTTCACGGGACCTCCTTGGCGAAGAGTCAGGTCTCGTGAAAGCGTAGCAGATGCCAGGCGGTGGACAGGCTTTGATATCCTGCCGCCCTGGCAGAGGGGGAGGGATTTTCAATGGATCTCAAGAAAAACGTCGACGGCTGGCACAGCCCTATTCTCGGACAACCCATGCCCATCGTCTCCTATGGGCACTGGGGTCACCCGCTGCTCCTCTTCCCCACCGCCGCCGCGGACTTCCTGGAGAACGAGCGCTTTGGCCTGGTCGAGGCCATCGCCGGGCAGATCGCGGCCGGCCGGGTGCGGGTGTTCTCGATCAACAGCATCAACAACCAGGCCTGGATGGACAGCAGCCTGCCGGTGGCCGAACAGGCGCGGCGGCAGAACCTCTACGCCCTCTACGTCGAGCAGGAGGTCGTCCCCTACATCCGGAGCGTCTGCCAGACCGCGGACCTCCGGATCGCCACCACCGGGGCGAGCTTCGGCGCCTTCCACGCCGCCAACACTCTCTTCCGGCGGCCGGACCTCTTCGACGCCACCATCGCCATGAGCGGCTTCTACGACCTCGGGCCGGACTACCTGCGCGGCTACGCGGACGACAACGCCTACTTCAACAACCCGGCCGCCTATCTATCGAACCTGGAGGGGCCGTTCCTCGACCTCCTCAAAACCGACTGCCAGATCCAGATCCTCACCGGCCAGGGGGACTACGAGGCGCCGGACGCCTCCCGCCGCTTCGCGGCCCTCCTGGAGCGGAAGGGGATTCCCCACACCCTCGACCTCTGGGGGTACGACATCCCGCACGACTGGCCGTCCTGGAGAAAGATGCTCCCCTACGCCGTCGACCGCATGGGCTGGTAGGGCCTACGTCGTCCCCAGGAGGTCGTAGGCCGGGATCGTCAGGAACTCGACGAACTCCTCCGAGAGGACCAGCTCGTCGAGGATCGTCGAGGCGTCGGCCAGGCGCCCCTGGTGGATGCCGCCCAGGCTGGCGAGCTCCTGGTCGCGCAGCTCGCGGTAGAGCCCGTGGTCGACCTTGCGGCCATCCGGCAGGGTGGCCTCATGCCAGAGCCACTGCCAGAGCTGGGCGCGGGAGATCTCGGCCGTCGCGGTGTCCTCCATCAAATTATTGATGGCGACTGCCCCGTAGCCCTGGAGCCAGGCGTCCAGGTACTGGAGAGCGATGCGGACGTTGTCGCGCACCCCCTGCTCGGTCACCCGGCCGCCCTCGATCGAGAAGTCGAGGAGCCCCGCGGCCGAGGCGTGGGCGTCGTCCCGTAGACGCTCCTTCTGGTGCGGGCGCTCTCCCAGGACGCGGTCGAAGGTCTCCCTCGCCACCGGCACGAGGTCGGGATGGGCCACCCAGGTGCCGTCGAAGCCGGCCGCCGCCTCGCGCTCCTTGTCCTCCCGCACCCTGGCGAGAGCCCGCTCGTTGACCTCCTCATCGCGCCGGCTGGGGATGAAGGCGGCCATCCCGCCGATGGCATGGGCGCCGCGGCGGTGGCAGGTCTTGACGAGGAGGTCGGTGTAGGCGCGCATGAAGGGGACCGCCATGGTGACCTGGGAGCGGTCGGGGAAGAGCCGGCCGCTCGTCCGGAACTTGCGGATGATGCTGAAGATGTAGTCCCAGCGCCCGGCGTTCAAGCCCGCCGCGTGGTCGCGCAGAGCGAAGAGGATCTCCTCCATCTCGAAGGCGGCGAGGACGTTCTCGATCAGGACCGTGGCGCGGATCGAGCCGCGCGGGAGGCCGAGGGCGTCCTGGGCGGCGTTGAAGACCTCGTTCCACAGCTCGGCCTCGGTGTGGCTTTCGAGCTTCGCGAGATAGAAGTAGGGGCCGCTGCCACGGTCCAGAAGCTCCTTGGCGTTGTGGAAGAAGTAGAGGCCGAAGTCGAAGAGGCTCGCGGAGACCGGCTCGCCATCGACCAGGAAGTGCTTCTCGTGGAGGTGCCAGCCGCGCGGCCGGACGAGGAGGGTCGCCGTCTTTTCGTTCAGCCGGTACTCCTTGCCTTCGGGGTTCTTGAAGGAGAGGGTGCGCCGCACCGCGTCCATCAGGTTCGCCTGCCCCTCGATCACGTTCTCCCAGGTCGGCGAGAGGGCGTCCTCGAAGTCGGCCATGAAGACGCTCGCCCCGGAGTTGAGCGCATTGATCATCATCTTGCGCTCGACCGGCCCGGTGATCTCGACCCGGCGGTCCTCCAAGTCCGCGGGGGCGGCGGCGACGCGCCACAGGCCGTCGCGCAGATCGTGGGTCGAGGGGTCGAATTCGGGCAGGCTCCCGTGGTCGAAGTCGACCTGGCGCCGCTCGCGGCGGTTGAGGAGCTCCTTTCTGACCGAAGCGAAACGCTGGTCGAGGCCGGCGACGAACTCCATCGCCGCCGGCGTCAGGACTCTCCCCTGGTGGGCCGAGACCTGCCCCACGACCCGAATCTTCGGGCTCACGCGGCGCCCTCCCGGGCCGCCGCGAACTGCTCCTCCTCGGTCGAGCCGGCCAGGGCGGCCGTAGAGGCGTGCCCCTGGGAGAGCACCTGGGCGATCTCGTCGAAGTAGCCGGCGCCGACGAACTTCTGGTGCTTGACGGCGCGGTAGCCGGCCAGCCGCTCGTTCTCGAACTCGCGCTCCTGGAGCCGGGAGTAGGCGGTCATGCCGCTCTCGCGGTAGGCCTGGGCGAGCTCGAACATGGAGAGGTTGAGCGAGTGGAAGCCGGCCAGGGTGACGAACTGGAACTTGTAGCCCATGGCTCCCAGCTCGCGCTGGAAGCGGGCGATGGTCGCCGGGTCGAGCTTCTGCTTCCAGTTGAAGGAGGGCGAGCAGTTGTAGGCCAGGAGCTTGCCCGGGTATTGGGCGTGGACGGCCTCGGCGAAGCGCCGCGCCTCCTCCAGGTCGGGTTTCGAGGTTTCGCACCAGATCATGTCGGCGAGCGGGGCGAAGGCGATGCCACGGGCGATGGCGGCGTCGAGGCCGCCCTTGAACGGGAAGAAGCCCTCGGGCG
>JAXDLD010000079.1:0-14001 GCA_034666805.1 Acidobacteriota bacterium | reverse complement strand
CAGGGAGTGAGGTTCAGGATCTCTACACCGGAATAATCCAGGATCTTGCGATCCACCGTGGCCATGGGAATTCCTTGGACCCGCGCCGTCGCAACCAGGAGCTGATCGGCTGGATCGCGGTGGAAATCTCCCGGTAGCCTTGTCGACTCCACCACGATCGGAGGTGTCAGCTCGAGCAGCCGCACGCCGGGATAGGCCAGGGCCTGCTCGATCCACTCATCGACGGCAGCGGGTAGGGAAAGCCGCTGGTTCTCGACCAGCTTCGCGACTTCCCAGCAGGAGATGATGCTGACGCCCAAGCCGGTCGCCTCCTGCTGCTTCAATGCGGCCATTGCAGTGCTGTTGAGCCGCGGATCGCCATGTACCCACCACACCCAGATATGGGTCGAGCAGGATCAATGCAGGGCTTCCCAGTCACCTTCAGCAACGGGCTCGGTCGGATCTTCGTAGCGGATGGGTTGGCCGCGGAGCGGATAAGGATTTGCAGCGTGCGCATCTTGGACCCGATCGTCGGGATGAGTTTCGAGAGGCTGCCCGGGGTCGCCCAGGAACTCCTCCAGAGCCATCCGGACCAGATCGGACCGCTTCCGGTGCAGCTCCCGCGCCACCTGCTCCAGCTTTTCAGCCAGGGGGAGAGGGATGAGGACGGTGAGTTGGCTTTCCATGGGGTGACTCCTTGCCCCGTATTGTAACGCAAGGTGGGAAGGAGCGCCCAGCACTCGCATCCCGGAGAGCTGCCGCGGTCACCCGCCGGACCATGCCTGGTCCAGAGTAGGGTAGAGGAGCGGAAACTTAAAAACCGGGCTAAAGCTCTCCAAAGTCCGAAAAACTCTCCCTAAACTCCAAATGCCCCTCGATAAACTGAAATGCTCGGCCTCTAAACTCGTTCAGGCTCTCGATAAACTGAAATGGGCGGCCTCGAAAGTCTTTTTGTCGCTGGATAAACTGAAACGCGCGGCCTCCAAACTCCGAATGCCTCTCGATAAACTGAATCACGGGCACGCTAAACAGCTTTCGCAGGGCTCGAAAGTGGTTTAGAGACGTTCCGCGGAAGTTTGGAGGCGTTCCGTCGGGCTTTATCGACCTCCGCGCCTACTTTTGCGACGCTTGAAACTCGCCTGGAGACCTCCGTGGCCGGTTTGGAGAGGTCGGGTCAGCCCTTAGGGACGCCCGGAGCGCCATTGGAGGCTCCCGAATCGACTTCCGAGGGAGTCTGAGGGAGTTTATCGGCCCGGCCGTCTCAGGTCCTTGCGCTGCGAAGTCCTTCCACGGCAACGAAAAACCTGGAGGGCGCACCTTTAGTAGTAGGAGTTCAACTCCTGCCCCCTCTGAAGGGAGAGAATCCTATGAAAAAGAAACTTCCCCCACCCACCCTGAAAAAGGAACCGCCCCGCCTCGCCCTGAGCCGCGAAACCATCCAACGGCTGGACGAACCGACGCTCACCGTGGTGATCGCGGGCTTGGTGGACTCGTCCCAGGTCTGTTGCCCGAATACGACCTAAGGTCTAGGTAGGGCTTCCGCTCCGCGCCTACTTTTACGACCCTCACGGCTCCCGCGGCAGATCCACCCCGAGCGAGCGGCCGAGCCCGATCATCCCGAACGAGAGCCGCTGGGTCGGATGGGGGTTCCGGACCAGGCTCCGGTAGATGTCGAGCCGCACGCCCGCGAAGTAGGGGACGTTGTTGTCGACCGGGATGGTCTTCACCCGTAGATAGCGCTCGGGGTGGGTGGCGAGCACCTGCCGGAGGCGGGTCGCCATGGGGATCTCAAAGACCACCTGGGGCTCTTCGACGACGATCAGCTCCGGGTCGTAAAGATAGAGCGTGGCGAGGATCTCGGCGTCTCCCCTCGCGTACTCCTGGTAACCGGCGCGGGGGTCGGTGAGCACGCCATAGAGGAGCTTGTCGCCCCGCAGGTTCCAGAGACGACGGCGAGGGTCGTGACGGCGAACCTGATAGATGAAATCGCCGTTCAAAAAACCATCCATGAACGTGAAGCGGGAGGAACGGGTGTTCGCGACGACGTATCGCGCCGCCTCTTCGTAGCCGCGCAGATAGCGGGCCTGCCGCGTCACCGCTCCCCAGAAGGCGACTCCGGCGACTCCGGCGACAATGACGACGATCCCGACGATCCCGGCGCGGACGGTCCGGTTCTCCGCGCCCTTGAACCGGCTCGCGATCCAGGCGCTGGCCTCGACGGCGAAGAGGGCGAAGGCCGGAACCCAGTAGATGGCATGGCGCGCCTCGCGCTCGGCTAACGGAGTGAAGGCGAAATAGGTGGCCGCGGCGAGCGCGAGATAGGGCCAGCAGGCCCCGCGCCGAGCCGGCCGCAGCGCGGCGAGGAAGCCCACCAGGCCCAGGACCGCGGGGAGCACCCCCATCTGCTGGACGAGGGTCCGGGGATAGAAGGTCAGGGTCTCGAAGAGGCCTTTGCCCGCATTCGGTTTCGTCGCCCCTTCGACGGTCACCAGGATATGCGCCCGGCCGAACTCGGCCAGCATCGGCACATAGAGCGGCAGCACGATCGCGAGAGCGAGGAGGGCCGCCAGCCAGACCTCGCGGCGGCGGAGCAGGTCGAAACGCCGCAGCCCCAGGATGGAGAAGAGGAAGAACAGAAGCAGGAAAATGCTGTCGAAACGGGTGAGGGCGAAGCCGGCGGCAGCCAGCGCGGCGAGGAAGATGTCGCGGCGCCGGCCGAGGTCGAGGTAGAGGACGAAGCAATAGACCGCCGCCAGAGCGAAGGCGAGGGCGGGCATCTCCAGCATGACGTAACGGCTCAGTTGGAGGACGATCGGGGAGAGGCCGAGGAGCAGCACCGCGGCGGCGGCGGCGAAGGTGTCGTGGGTCCGGCGGACGAGGAGGAAAAGCCAAGTGAAGGCGAGGATGGAGAAGAGGGCGAGGAGCGCCTGCGCCGCCAGATACGAGGTGCCGAAGATGAGCATGAAGACCCCCTCGATCCCGTAGAAGAGAGGGGGCCAGACCAGGAGGCCCAGGGCCGGATACTGGAGGTAGTAGGAGACGGTGTAGCTGCGGAGCCCGCCCCGCGCGTGGTCGAGGAGGAGGTCGTGGAAGAACACCCCCGTCATCACGTGGCGGGTCTCGTCGTTGTTGTAGAAGGGCTCGCTGGAATGCCAGGTCAGGGCGTGGGCGAGCGCGATCACGAGGAGGACCGCGGCGAAGGCGAGCCAGGACCGGGAGCGCGTCGATCGCGTCGGGGGCATCAGCGAGCCTCCAGCGAGGCCGCGGTGAAGCGGTCCGCCGCCCGGTTCGCGAGCTGGATGGTCTCGTTGACGTTCAAAGTGCCGTGGACGATGTGCGCCGCGTTGACGAGGTGGAGCCCGGGGACCGAGGTGGTCATCGGCGGCAGCCTTTGGGAGTAGTGGAGGGTGGGGAGGGCGAAGACGTGTTTTACCCGGGAGACCCGGAAGCTGAGGAGATCCCGGCGGTCGAAGCTGGGGACCATCCGTTCCAAGGCGGCTAAGAAGGTCTTCTCGATCTCCGCGTCGGAAAGAGAGAAGATCGGGTCGTCCGGGTCGACGTACTTGGGAAGATAGACCAGGGTATGGCCGCCGAGCTCGGCGCGATCGACCAGGGTGGACATCTCGACGATCGCGGTGAAGGGGATTCCGGGGTCGGTGATGTTGGTGACGTAGAAGCCGGCGAGAGGCTTCAGCAGCAAGAGGGAGGCGCAGACGATGCCTAAGTACTGGATACCCTGGAGCCGCGCGGTCTCGTCCGCCGTCAACCCCTGGCAGATCCGCGCGGCCACCGTCGCGGGGACGGTCGCCACCACCTGGTCGAAGGTCTCACCATCGACGCCTATCCCCTTCTCTCCCGGCTCGGGAGCGATCCGTTGGGCGGCGTGGCCGGTCCGGATCTCCACCCCCTCGCTCGCCAGCCTCTCGGCGAACCGGGTGAGGATGCGGGCGTAGCCGCCGGGGACGTAGCCGAACATCTCCTCCTTCAAGCCGGTGCGGCGGGCGGCGTACATCCGGGCGATGGTGGCCCAGAGGAAGGCGGCGGAGGTCCGCCGATAGTGCTCGCCGAGCTTGGATTTTAGGAGCGGCAGCCAGATTGTCTCGAAGGTCCGGTCCCCCGACCAGCGCCGGAGCCAGTCCTCGACCGGGATCGCTTCGAGCGGCAACGGGTCTTTTACCCGCGAGGCGTGGAGGATGGTGGCCGCGAGGCGCGCCTTGTCCCACAGGTTCAAGGGCGGGAAGCGGAGGAACTCCAGGCTGTTCGACATCGAGTGAAGACGACCGCCGGAGTAGAAACCGGTCCGCGTCTCGGCCCAGCGGAGCTCGTCCGCGAGACCCAACTCGGCCCAGAGGGCGCGGAGGTGGAGGTCCGACAGGAGGGTGACGTGGTAGTGGCGGTCCCAGACGACGCCGTCGAGCTCCCAGGCGGCGGCGAGGCCGCCCAGCCGGTCCGCCGCCTCGAAGAGGGTGACGCCGTGCCCGGCCCGGGCGAGGCGGTGGGCGAGCGTCATCCCCAAAATGCCGCCGCCGACGACGGCCCAGCGCTGCCGGTCTCCCATCGACGGCCCCTTCACTCCGGAGGCCAGCCCTCCCGGACCTCCCCCAGCTTCGCCGCGTAGCGCCTCCCGCACACCCGGCAGGTTGCCGGCTGGAGGAGATCAGCGACCCCTGCTTCGAAACGGAAGAGGAGCTGGCCGCAGCGGCAGACGCAGCCGACCGGCAGGGCCGGATGGCCGAGGGCGAGATGGAAGTCGGGGATGGACTTGGTCACCACCGAGCCCATGCCGATCATGGCGAAGCGGCCGATGACAAGGTCATTGCCCACAGTGCAGCCGGCGCCCACCGTCGCCCCCTCGCGGAGGAGGGTGGGGCGGGTATGCTCGTCCGGCTCGGAGGCCCGCAGGTGCTGGAGATCCGGCGTCGTCGCCCGGGCGAAGCGGTCGTTGGTGAAGATCGTGCCGGCGCTCACCATCACCCCGTCCTCGATCGTCACGGCGGCGCAGATGTAGACCATGGCGTTGATCTTCACCCGGTTGCCGATCCGCACGTCGTAGGCGATATAGCTCTTCTCGCCGACGATGCACTCCTCGCCCAGCCGGGCGCCGCGCCGGATGTGGACGTTGTCCCAGATCGCGCTGCCGGGGCCGATCTCGACCCCCTCCTCGACCAGGGCCGTGGGATGGATGAACGTCGTCAAGCCGGCCTGCCAGCGGGTAGGGTCTCCGCTTGATCCTGCGGGCGGGCTCCTTCGGGCGCTTCGCGCAGCCAGTCGCCCGTCCTCGGAATCAAGCGGAGCCAGTACCCGCTCACGCCGCTTCCCGCGCCAGGAGGCCCACGGCCTCGCGAATGGACTCCGCGAGGTAGTCCAGGTGCTCGGGCAGGAAGCGCTCGTTCCAGGGGAGGACGAGGATGCCGTCCAGGGCCGCATAGACGCCGGCGAAGCGGGAGCGGCTGTAGTCGAGGGCCTCGGGGCGGGCGAGGGGGAATGGCCAGCGGCTCTCGCCGAAGGTCCGCTGCCGCTCGAAGATCGCGCACTCGAAGGCCGGTTTCTGGATGTAGCGCGGAGTCGCTGCGATACCCCTTTGCCGCAGCCGGGCACCCAGGGCCACGGCGCCGCCGGGCAGGACCTGGGGATCGACGTCCAGGCAGTAGCGCCAGTAGGTGTGGACGCTCTCCGTACGGACCGGGGGAGTCGCGATCCCGGGCAGGCCCGCGAGGGCGGCGGTCAGCCGGGCGGCGTTCTCGATCCGCCGCTCGACGAAGGCCTGGAGCCGCGGGAGCTGCGCCAGGGCGACCGCTCCCTGGAGCTCGCTTAAGCGAGAGTTCAAGGCGAGGAAGGTGTGGTCCGGGTCCGGGTCGCCGTAGCCCCAGGCCTTGTTGATGAAGAGGAACATCCGGCGCGCCAGGGCATCGTCGTCGGTGACGACGAGCCCGCCCTCGCCGCAGGTGACATGCTTGCCCTGCTGCAGGCTGAAAACCCCGATCGTCCCCATCGTCCCCGCCGTGCGCCCCCGGTCGCTGGCGAGGAAGGCCTGCGCGCAGTCCTCGATCACCGGAATGCCCCGGCGCCGGGCGAGGCCGAGGATGGGCTCCATGTCGCACGGATTGCCGAACAGATGGGTGACGACGATGGCGCGGGTCCGCTCGCTCAAAGCCGGCTCGATCGTCGCCGCGGTGACGTTCCCGGTCGCCGGATCGACGTCGGCGAAGACCGGGATGGCCCCCTGGTAGAGGATCGGCGTAAGAGCGCCCATGTCGGTGATCGGGGTGGTGACGATCTCGTCTCCCGGCTCGGGATCGATCGCCGCCACCGCGGTGTGGAAGGCCGAGGTGCCGGAGGAGCAGGCCCAGGCGTGGCGGACCCCCAGGGTTTCGGCGAAGCGCTCCTCCAGGGCGCGGACGACGGTCCCCCGGGTGCTGGTGAGAGTGCCGCTTCGCAGGACGTCGGCCAGGAGCGCCAGCTCCGCCTCCCCGAAGCTCCGCCCGGAGGCGTCCTGGTCCGAGGGGAGCGCCAGGGGCGAAGAGGCGGTCCGGTGCGTGGCAACCGAGGTGATGTCAGTCATGGTGAGCTCCCGAAGGGGAAGGAAAGAGATCGGCGGTGGCCAGGCCCGGCCGGTGCCGGCGCGGCCCGAAGAGCCGCAGCGCCGCCAGGCGGGCGAGGAGCTTGAGATGTCCCAGGACCGAGCGCAGGACCTTCATCTTGGAATGGCCGAGAATCCGCACTTCGAGCGTCGCGGGGTGCTCGACGATGGCCGATCCCTGGAGGTCGAGCCGGGTGAGGATCTCGGCGATCCCTAAGAACCCCTCTTCGCGGAGCGCGAGGCCGGTCACCGCCGACCGGCGGTAGACGCGGAAGCAGCTCGTATAGGTGTGGAGCTTCTGCCGCGACACCCGCCGGTAGAGGAAGGACGCCCCGCGGGAGAGCGTGAGCCGCCAGGCCGGCACGTTGAGGACCTGGCCGCGCGGATGGTAGGGCGAGGCGGTCACCAGGTCGACGCCGTCCGTGAGCCGGGGGATCATCTCCGCCAGGCCGTGCGGGTCGTAGGTGCAGTCGCAGTCAATCGAGCAGACGACCTCCGTGCCCGCGGCGCGGATGCCGGTCAGGATCGCCGCCGCCACCCCGCGGTTGCGGTCGTGCGCCAGGAGGGTGCAATCGGAGCGGGAGCCGAAGAGCCTTTCGAGGAGGTCCCAGGTGCCGTCCCGGCTGCCGTCGTCCACGAAGAGGAAGGAGAGGGAGTAGGCGGGGTCGAGCGCGGCCGTCACGCTGCGGAGCGTGTTCGCCAGGTAGACGAGCGAACGCTCCTCGTTGAAGCAGGGGATGACGACGGTGACCGGCACCCGCGGCGCCTCGGCGGGCGCGAGCTCCGGCTCCCCGAGCGGCATCTCCGGCATCTCCGGCATCTCTGGCATTTCTGGCATTTTCGGAGCCAGGGGCGCGGGCGGCGCCGCCGGCCGGGGCTCGATCCCCAGGTACTCCGCGACCCCGGTGACCTCGAAGGTGCGGAAGTAGTCCTCCAGAACCCACTCCATCTTGTCGAGGTTCCGATAGTGACGAATGCGGGTCAGGAGAGAGCCGGTGTTGAGCCGCGGCTGTTCGGGGTCGAGCTCCCAGACGTGGCAGTACATGACGAAGGGAGAGCCGTGCCGGTCGTGCCAGCGGCGGACGAGCGGCTTGACCAGGGTGTGGGGGAGCTGCCGGAAGTAGTTGCCGCCGGCGAGCGGAAGCGCGAGGCCGCAGACCTGCAACGAGGAGGGGGGGACCTCCCAGAGGCCGCGGCTGCCCACGGGGAGCCGGTGGATCGTGTGCCGCCAGGGCTCGGCGGCGAAGTGGCGAAGCAGGGGGCGGACGCTCGAATCGTAGGCGTAGCCCTCCTCGGCCACGATATCCAGGGCCCAGAGGTCCTGAGGCCGCAGGAAGTGGGGCACGCGGTGGCCGAAGACGCGGCGGCCGGTCGCCCCCTCCAGGGCCTCGCGCGACCGTTTGAGGTCTTCGCGGAACTCCTCCGGGGTCATCTGCTGGATGGTGCGGTGCCAGTAGCCGCCGCTCGCCACCTCGTGCCCGCGCCGGGCGATCTCGCGGACCACCTCCGGCAGGGCGTCCGCTACGCACCCGAGAACGAAGAAGGTCGCACGGATGCCGAACTCGTCGAAGAGGTCGAGCGCCTTCTCCGTGTTGCGGGCGATGCGGGTCTCGAACCGGTACCAGTTCTCCCGCTGGATGAGCCCGTCGAACGAGCCGACCTGGAAGTAGTCCTCGACACCCACGGTGAGGAGCACGCGCTGCGCTACGGCCGAACGATCCATCGGAACGCCCAATCCTTTCTTCAAGCTCGATACGCGAGCCATCCCCGGAGTACCCATGCCTACCTGTTTGTTACTGAATGCGGCTGGGGTGAGTATAGTGCAAAAGCCGGGCCATGGAGACGAAGCGGCATTTCCCCCCTGGAACCGCGATAAACCTTTGCCTACCGGGGTTTCGGCGGAAAGAATTACGAGCGAACCTTTCAGGAATACAAAGCGATTTCTGCATATCTAGATTGAAGTAGTGGTGATGAAAGGCTCGACCTCCTCCCCCGCCAGGATGCCGGCGATCCTCTCCGCGGCGCGACCGTCGCCGTAGGGGTTCGCCGCGTTCGCCATGGCGCGCCAGGCGGCCTCGTCGGTCAGGAGGAGCGACGCCGCGGCGACGATCTTCCGCCGGTCGGTGCCGGCGAGCCTCGCCACTCCCGCCGCGATCCCTTCCGGGCGTTCGGTCTTCTCCCGCAGGACGAGGACCGGGGTGCCGAACGTCGGCGCCTCCTCCTGGATGCCGCCGCTGTCGGTCAGCACCAGCCGCGCCGAGCGCAGCCGGCGCACCAGCTCCAGGTAGCCGAAGGGCGGGTGGAGCTCGAGATTGGCGAGCCCTGAGAGCGCCTCGCGCGCCGGCAGGAGCACATGGGGATTGGGATGCACCGGGTAGACGAAGCGGACGGCGGGGAAGGTCTCCGCGAGATCGCGGAGAGCGGCGAAGATACCGGCGAGCGGCAGGCCGAAGCTCTCCCGGCGGTGGACGGTGATCAGCACCTCCTCCCGCCGCGGCTCCGCCGGCACGCGCGCGGCGGCCAGGAGGAGAGCGTCGATCCCGGTGTTGCCGGTCAAGTGGACCCGCTCCGCCGGAACGCCCTCGCGCAGCAGAGCCTCCCGCGCCCGTGCGGTGGGGGCGAAGAGGGCCTCGGCCACGAGGTCGATGGCGCGCCGGTTCGCCTCCTCCGGGAAGGGCTGCGCGAGGTCCCCCGTGCGCAGGCCGGCCTCGACATGCCCCACCCGCACCCGGCGGTGAAAGGCGGCGAGGGCGCCGACCATGGCGGTCGTCGTGTCACCCTGGACGAGGAGCCAGTCCGGCGCGAGATCGCGGAGAGGCCCGTCGAGCGCCGCGAAGGCGCGGGAGGCGAGCTCGTTCGGCGACTGGTCCGGCCGCATGAGGTCGAGGTCTAAGTCCGGCCGTAAGCCGAACAGCTCCTGCACCGGGTCCAGCATCTCGCGGTGCTGGGCGGTCGTCGCCACCGTCACCGCGAAGCGGTCCTGGCGGCGCCGCAACGCCGCGACCACCGGGGCCATCTTGATGGCCTCGGGACGGGTGCCATAGAGCACGAGGATCTTCCTCGCAGCGGATGTCGACATTCTCGCCTCCCGGTGGGGCGAGTGTATCCTCAGGCGGCGCTAGAATGGCGCGCGCACTTCTTCTAGGGAGACTAAAGCATGTGGGTGACTCTCCTCACCACCGTTCTACTGGCGATCCCGACTCCGGCACCGGCCGCTCCCGCGACACCGGCCGCGCCCCCTGCGGCGACTGCGGCTCCGGCACCGGCCCCCACCGCGGCACGCGACGAGAGCCTGCCGCCCTCCGAGCAGCAGGCCAAGGCCGCCCTGGAGAAGTCGCCCCGCCACGGGGAGTACGTGGAGGTCAAGCTCCCCGGGGGCGGGACGCCGGTCCGGACCTGGATCGTCTACCCCGAGCGCAAGGACAAGGCCCCCGTCGTCCTCCTCATCCATGAGATCTATGGCCTCTCCGATTGGCTGCGCGGGGTGGCCGACCAGCTCGCCAAGGAGGGGTTCATCGCCGTCGCCCCCGACCTCATCTCCGGGCTGGGTCCGAACGGCGGGGGTACCGAGTCGGCCGCCAGCCGCGACGATGTCGTCGCCCTGGTCAGGAAGCTCACTCCCGAGCAGGCGACCGCCCGGCTGAACGCCGTCCGCGAGTACGCGATCCATCTCCCTTCCGCCACGGGGAAGAGCGCCACGATCGGCTTCTGCTGGGGAGGCGGCAGGAGCTTCGCTTACGCCGCCGCCCAGCCCGCCTTGAACGCCGCGGTCGTCTACTACGGCACTACGCCGGAAGCCGCGGACTTAGGCCACATCAAAGCGCCCGTCCTCGGCCACTACGGGGGTGACGACGCGCGGGTCGACGCCACCATCCCGCCGGCCGAGGCCGAGATGAAGAAGCTCGGGAAGACCTACGAGCCGCACGTCTACGAGGGGGCGGGCCACGGGTTTTTACGGGCGCAGGAGGACCGCAACGGCGCGAACCTGAAGGCGACGCGGGAGTCCTGGCCGCGGACGGTGGCGTTTCTGCGGGAGCATCTGAAGTAGGGGGTGGTGGCCTTGACGACAGAGCTTCTCGAGGAGGCGCTGCGCTCGTCAAACCTTCAATCGCTCAATCTTTCCGGTGTACGGCAAGATGAACGCGGTTCCCTGGTCCGCCTTAGTGGCACACTCAACGATCTCGTTCCAACGCTTGAGAAGCCGCAGATGTTTCTCACGCTCGGTGAAGGCATCATTGGACCAAGCCGGAGCTAGAAAAAATGTGGTCAGCCGGGATTCCATCCATACCCGCCGCCGTTGCGGATTCCGAATGATCCTCCTGTCGCCGGAGATAACGTTCCAGCCGCCCTCGTTCCCGAGAGTTGGCATCCACTTTTCGTCCGGGCAATTCTCGGGAAAGCGACTGCGGAGGGCGACGATCTCGAAACCGTCCAGCTCCAAAAGAAGGGCCAGCGCTTCAGCGACCCTCCACGCTACGCAGTTGTCGAAAAAGAATTTCACGCCGCACGAAGGGCGCGCTCGTACTCCTCGGCATCGCGCACGGAGTCGGGTTCGACTTTGTACCAATACGCGACGCTTTCAACCGCCTTCTCTGCACCCAGGGCACCCGCCAGGACGAACGTTGGGACTCCTTCGGGGCAGATGGGCTGGCCAAAGTTTCTCTGCGGATCGACCAAAACACGCCGGCTTTTACCGAGGGGCCACCAGCGCAACAGATCCTCATATTCCGAGTACTCAAGAGCTTCGTACAAATGGTCCCAAATAAAGGAGAGCAAGTACTGTCCAGTCGAGAGATCGAAAACTGCCCTGCGCTCCTGTTCGTCGAGGACATCAGCCAGAATCCGCCTGCCGTCGGTCTTGAATTTGATCGAGGACAGCGGATACGTTTGCTCCACCAGTTGGGTGGCGGCACCGATGGTCTTGCGGATGGACTGAAGGCTGATGCCGCGCTCCTTGAAATGCGCGACAAATTGAATCTCGATCAGGTCACGGAAGCCGAGCGCCCGCGAGTTGTCGATCGTCGGAATCTGCGGTACCCAAAGGGGTTCGCGATTGGACACCGTCCCCCTTTTTGACCGCGAGCGATAACCCCACAGCCACCGGCGAATCGAATCCGCCGGAATTCCTGTCAGACGCGATGCCTCCGGGACGGTGTAGATACCCACCCCGAGCAGACTCTCCGTCATAAGATCCTCCTAAACATGGCCCGCACAACCGTTACACCCTGACAGTAGTGTATCCCAGGCGTCGCGAGGTCTACCCTCTGCCGTGCCGGGCGTCCCCCCTTGCCGCCCCTTCCCCAGAAACGCTAAGCTCCGCCGCCATGTCCCCTGGCGACTACGAGCGCTTCCGGCTGCAGTTGGAGGCGCAGTTCCGTGCCGACGTCGAGCTCCTGTCCGAAGCCTATCGCACCAAGCTCCGGGCCTATGAGACGGTCTGCCGCGCCCGGGGCGAGCTCGACGCCCAGCCCTGGGCGCCTCCCGATGTCTCCAGGAGCCTCCCCGAGGCCGCGGCGCCGTCGGCGGCGGAGGAGACGCCGGCCGCTCCGGAGGCCCCGTTCCCGCCCCAACCTCCTGCGAAGACCCGTGCCTACGAGATGCTCAACGCCATCTCCGGCGCCGTCGCGCAGATGCCGGAGGTCTTCGACAAGCACGACATCGGCCGTGCCCTGGGCTTCGCGCCGCGCCGCGCGACCCTCTCCCGCATCCTCGGAGACCTCGTCCTGGATGGCGCACTCGCCATCGCCGAAGCGGGGACCGGCAAGCGGCCTACCCGCTTCCGCAAGGTCTCACGCTGAGACGCCCTGCTGACGGGGAGACACGTCCCGCGGCACGGCAAGACGCGAGCGCCTCCCGCGAGACACGAACGGCCCTCCACGAGACACCAGGCACCCACCACGAGACACGAAGGGTCGTCGGCGAGACACCCGCTTCCTGCGGCGAGTCACAGCCGGCTTGCAGCGAGACACAGACCGCAGGCTGCCTGTGACTCGCGGTCGGCTGGTTGTGACCCACGGCAGGCTCGCTGTGATCCGCGGTCGGCTGGTTGTGACTCACAGCAGGCTCGCTGTGTTTCGCGGCCGGCGGGTTGTGTTCCACGGCAGGCCCGCTGTGACTCACGGCAGGCCCGTTGTGTTCCACGGCTGGCTCGCCGTGACTCGCGGTTGGCTCGCGGTGTTCCGCGGCTGGCGGGTTGTGACTCGCGGCAGGCTCGTGGCGCCTCGCGGCATCCTGGCGATCTTCCAAGCCCCCCTCCTCGCCGGAGATAAATCTCCGGGCTATGAGTTGCGCTGGTTGAATCCAGCTTTGCGCAGACGGCGGCATAGGGGTTTCGAAGCCGGCTTCAGCCGGCGTAGCGCGTAGCCCGGAGATTTATCTCCGGCGGGGGCTGTGCCCCTGTGGTAACTTTGTAGCCGGGTCTTGTCACTTCCAGGAGGTCCGAGATGAAGCTGCTCCGCCGCTGTCTCCTCCCCCTCGCGCTGTTCCTCGCGGCTCCCGCGCTCTTCGCGCAGACCACCGGCAGCATCGTCGGCCGGGCGACCGACGAGTCCGGGGCCGTGCTGCCCGGCGTCGCCGTCGAGGCGACCGGGCCGGCGCTCCAGGGGGCGCGCGCCACCGTTACCGACGGCAAGGGCCTCTATCGCCTGAACCTCCTCCCCCCGGGGGAGTACACGGTGACCTTCAGCCTCGAAGGGTTCGGGCCGGAGTCGAAGAAGTCGATCACGGTCGGCCTCGACCGTGACTCGACCCTCGACACCATCCTCCGTCCGCGCGCCAGCGAGGAGATCACCGTCATCGGCGAGGCGCCGGTCATCGACACGACCTCGACCAGCCTCGGCACCAATTTAGACGCCCGGACCGTCCAGAGCCTGCCCACCGGACGTAACTATTCCTCGGTCGTCCAGATCACCCCCGGGGTCTCCTCCGACGCCAACCCCGACAACCGGGACCAGTCGACGATCACCGTCTACGGCTCGTCGGGGGCCGAGAACTCGTACTTCATCGACGGCGTCAACACGACCGGGGTCGAGTACGGCTTCCAGGGCAAGGAGCTTAACTTCGAGTTCATCGAGGCGATCGACGTCAAGACCGGCGGCTATGAGGCCGAGTACGGTCACTCGACCGGCGGCATCGTCAACGTAATCACCAAGTCCGGCGGCAACGCCTTCCATGGCGACGCCTTCGGCTACTACGACAACGACTCCCTGCAGTCGAACGCCAGCCGGGTGGTGGCGACGAGCGGCACCCAGATCGGGTTCACCAAGGAGGACTACGGCGCCGACCTGGGCGGCTATCTCGTCCGCGACAAGCTCTGGTTCTTCGGCGCCTACGACCGGGTGACCAACAACCTCAAGAGCTCGCTCAAGGTCCCCCAGCTCCCCGACGGCACCCAGCTGCCGGACATCGTCGCCGGCTCCGCCAGCAAGCGCGACCTCGGAGCG
>JAXDLD010000078.1:0-2516 GCA_034666805.1 Acidobacteriota bacterium | reverse complement strand
CCCCGGCAGGCCGCGCAGTCGACCGCATGCCGCAGGAGCTTGCGCTCCTCCGCCGAGAGGCGGGCAGCCAAGTCGTGGGTGAAATCCGGTTTCGGGTGGATCCTGGGCATGGCCGCGCGCGCTCCCTCTCTTCAATAGAGTTGCCGCAAGCCCTCCTTTGGTGACAAAGAAAATGCCGGCTCCCGGATTCGCCACCGCTGCTATCATCGGGCGCGGGCCCTTCTATGACTCGCAGCATCAGCCTCCCCCTCTGGCTGGCCGTCCTGCTCCTCCTGCTGGCGGCCTGGGCGGCGCTCGACCGCCTCCTCGTTCCCAGCGTCCGCTGGGTGCTGCGCCGCCGCGTCAACCGGGTCATCGACGAGCTCAACACCCGTCTCTCGCTGGAGATCAAGCCCTTCCAGCGGACCAAGCGCCAGGTGCTCGTCGACCGCCTGAAGTACGACCCCAAGGTCTTGGAGGCCGTCGAGGAGCACGCCCGGACGGCGGGGACGCCGCGCGACGTCGTCGTCGCCCGGGTCGACCGCTACGCGCGGGAGATCGTCCCCTCGTTCAACGCCTACGCCTACTTCCGGATCGGCTACCGGCTGGCGCGGAGCGTCGCTCGTCTCCTCTATCGGGTCCGCCTGGGATACGCGGACGAGGCCGGGCTCGCCGCCGTCGATCCCCGCTCGGCGGTGGTCTTCCTCATGAATCACAGAAGCAACATGGACTACATCCTGGTCGCCTACCTGGCGGCCGACCGCACGGCCCTCTCCTACGCGGTGGGCGAGTGGGCGCGCATCTGGCCCCTCCAGACCCTGATCCGCACCCTGGGCGCCTACTTCGTCCGCCGCAGCTCGGGCGACCCCCTCTACCGGCGGGTCCTCGAACGCTACATCCACATGGCGACGGAGGGCGGGGTGACCCAGGCGGTCTACCCCGAGGGGGGGCTCTCGCGTGACGGCCGCCTGCGCCCGCCCAGGCTCGGCCTCCTCGACTACATGCTGCGCGGCTTCGACCCCCAGGGCGAGCGCGACCTCGTCTTCATCCCGGTGGGGATCAACTACGACCGGGTGCTGGAGGACCGCACCCTCCTGCTCGACGTCCCCGATCCGACCTCGCCGACCGCCCCGGAAGCCCGGCGCCCCAGCCACTTGGCGGCCGTCCGGACGACCCTCCGCTTCGCTCTCCGCAACCTCTCCCTCATGGCGCGAAGCCGCTGGCACCGGCTGGGCTACGCCTGCGTCGACTTCGGCAGCCCGCTATCGACGAAGGCCTGGCTCGCCGCCCGCGGCCTCGACTTCCGCGCGATGGGCAAGGAGGAGCGCTTCCGGCACCTGGGGGATCTCGCTGGGGAGCTGATGACCGCCATCGGCCGCTCGATCCCGGTAGTGCCGGTGCCGCTCGTCGCCACGGTCTTCCTGCGCCGTCCGGGCGAGCGGCTCTCGGAGCTGGAGATCAAGGCCGCCGCCTTCGCCCTCATGCGCGAGCTGACCCAGGCCGGCGCCCACGTCTACCTGCCGCGCCAGGACCAGGACTACGCGATCGACGCCGGCTTGCGGATGCTCACCCTCCGCCACCTGGTGGACGAGGTGGACGGCCTCTTCGCCGTCCGCCCCGGGGAGCGGAAGGTCCTCGCCTACTACGCGGGCTCGATCGCGCACCTGCTAGAGCGGCCCGCGGGGGCGGAGGGGGAGGCGATGCCGGTGGCGGTGGCGGGCGAGTCGCGCGGCTAGGAGCTTGCGGAGATCTAAACTCTCCCCCCGCCCCCACGTATCTACAGCGGACGCCGGCTCGAAGGGCCGGCTCAAGAGCCATGCCGCCGAGAGGTCAGACCTTCCACCGCATCGAGTCCTTCGTCCGCGAGTACACGGCGGGCCTGTCGACCCGTGAGCTCCAGCGCCTGTTCGACCGCGACGCGCAGAACGCCTACAGCGTCCTCACCCGCGAGCAGTCGCCGGCGCGCGAGCCGGCGTGCGGCCTCCGGCTCCTCCTCTTCCGCGCCAAGGTCGTTTTCCTCGGGCTCTCCTACAAGCTCACCCCGCCGCGACGGCTGCTCTTCGCCGCCGCGCTCGTGTTCGCCCTCGTCGGCATGCTCAACGTCACCGTCAACGCGCCGATCCACGGCCGGCAGGTGTCGGTCGAGTTCTCCCCCCTCTGGTTCCTGGCGAGCATCGTCTCCCTCCTCTTCCTCCTCGCCCTGGAGCTCGTCGACCGCATCCGGGTGCGCGACGAGCTGGAGGTGGCGCGCGAGCTCCAGGCGGAGCTCCTCCCCCGCCGGGTCCCCGATCTCCCCGGCTTCCGCTTCGCCCACTCCTACCGCACGGCCAACGAGGTGGGCGGCGACTACTACGACTTCATCGCCCTCCCCGACGGGCGCCTGGCTCTCATGGTGGGCGACGCCTCCGGCCACGGCATGGCGGCCGGCCTCGTCATGGCGATCGCCAACGCCACCTGGAAGACCGCGCTCGACCTCGACCCGGCGCCGGAGCGCGTGCTCGACCTCCTGAACCGCACCCTCTGCCGCACCCGCGGCA
>JAXDLD010000077.1:0-22877 GCA_034666805.1 Acidobacteriota bacterium | reverse complement strand
CGCCAGGCCGCGGACCCCGCCGCCTACGCCGCCTACTGGCAGGGGGTCACGGCGCGCGAGGCCGCCGAGGCCCTTGGCGCCACCGCTGCCAGCGCGGTCGAGCCGGCGCTCGGCGACGCGGTGACGGCCGGAACGCTCATGCGGCGGGGCTGGATCTACGCTCCGGTTCAGAGCAGCTTGCCGACCCAACCGCCCACGAAGTAGCCGACGGCGGCGACCCCGACCCCGACGACGAACATGTCGAGCCCGGAGCGGAAGATGCCGCGGCCGGTGAAGACCGAGCGCGCCGCGCCGACCAGGAAGTGGGAGAGCATCGAGATGACGAAGGAGACCGCGATCGCCGAGGCGCCGTGGATGAAGAAGAACGGCAGCACCGGGATCAGGGCGCCGAAGGCGGTGGCGAGGCCGGTCGTCCACCCCTCGCGGAGGGCCGAGGCGCCCTGCTCGCCGATCTTGAGCTCCTCCCGCACCTGCTCCTCCAGCATACGCACGGGGTCCCGCATGACCTCGGTCGCGAGCTCGTGGGCGGCATCCTTGTGCATCCCCTTGACCTCGTAGATGAGCGCCAGCTCGTCGCGTTCGACCTCGGGCATGAGCTCGATCTCGGCCTTCTCCATGGCGATCTCGTGGGAGTAGACCTCCTGCTCGCTCTTGGACGCCAGGAAGCCGCTGGCGCCCATCGAGAGGGCGTCGGCGATCAGGCCGGCCACCCCGGCGACGACCACCGCCTGGTGCTGGGTCGAGGCGGTGGCGCCGATGACCCCGGCGACCAGGCCGAAGTTGGCGGTCAGGCCGTCGTTGAAGCCGTAGACGACGTTGCGGAGGAAGCCCCCCGCCGCGATCCTATGCCAGGGCTCGACCCCGCCGCCGCCGATCTCACCCAGGGTGGTGGCGTGCTCGGCAGACTCGCGGGCGAGGAGGAGCGCCTCGCTCTGACCGGCCGCCCCCGCCGGGGTGGAGCGGTGCATCTCCAGGTAGGAGCGCACCTCCCGACCCTCCTCGGCGAGCAGCAGGGGGAGGAGCGCGCGCGGGCCAAAGGCACGGCCGAGGAGGGCCAGCATGCGGGCCCGGAGCCCCGGCCGGAAGGGTCCCGGGCGGCGGCCGTGGGCTCCCAGCAGATCCCCCCAGATGGCGGTGTGGCGCTCCTCGACGTGCGCCAGGCGGGCGTAGAGGTCACGCTTGTGCGGGTCGGGCTCGGCCGCGCTCAGCAGGTGGTAGAGATAGGCCGCCTCCGCCTCGTCCTGCCAGTGGTGGGCGAAGGCGTCGAGGTCGGGAAGGGGGGAGGGGGGAGAGGTGACAGCCATGCTCATTCCTCGAAGTGTTCATGAGACCCGGCGGAGCGCCAGAGTCTAGAATAGGCCGGTCCGATCTGGTAACCCTTGTCTCAAGAGGTGCCCATGAAACGCGGCCCGCGGATCCTATCCTGTCTCACCCTCGCCCTGCTCCCGTTCTCCCTCGCCGCCGCACCTCAGCCGGGCCAGCCGGCCACGCCGCCCCCGCCGCCCAAGCTCGTCGCCATCCGCGCCGGCCGGCTGATCGACGGCCGGGGCGGGGCGCCCGTGCGCGACGCCGTCATCCTCCTGGCGGGCGACCGCATCACCGCGGTCGGCCCGGGGCTCCCCATCCCGGCGGGCGCCGAGGTGATCGACCTCTCCGGCAAGACGGTGCTCCCGGGCCTGATCGACTGCCACACCCACATCACCCAGCAGTCGGGGGACTACTACGAGGGGATCTTCAGAAGGAGCCCGATCGATCTCGCCGTCGTCGCCCACGTCTACGCCCGCCGCACCCTGGAGGCCGGCTTCACCACCGTCCGCGACGTGGGGTCGAGCGAGCTCATCGACGTGGCGCTCCGGAACGCCATCGACCGCGGCGACGTCGTGGGCCCGCGGATGCAGGTGGCGACGCTCGCGGTGGGGGCGACGGGCGGACACAACGACCTCTCGGGCTTCTCCCCCTACCTGCACTTCGACCACCTCTCGGGCATCGCCGACGGGCCGGCCGAGATCCGCAAGCTGGTCCGCTTCGAGGTCAAGAACGGCGCCGACCTGATCAAGGTCATGGCAACGGCCGGGGTGCTCTCCGAGGAGGCCTCGGTGGGGGCGCCCCAGTACTCCCAGGAGGAGATGGACGCCGTCGTCTCCGAGGCCGCCATGTGGGGCAAGAAGGTGGCGGCCCACGCCCACGGCACGGAGGGGATCAAGCGCGCGGCGCGGGCGGGGGTCGCTTCGATCGAGCACGGCGGCCTGATCGACGAGGAGGGGGTGCGCCTCCTGAAGGAGAAGGGGATCTACCTCGTGCCCGACATCTACACCGACGAGTACATCCTGGCCGAAGCCGGCAACCTGGGGCTGCCGCCGAAAATGATCGAGAAGGAAAAAGAGCTCAGGAAGCACCAGCTCGCCAACTGGAAGCGCGCCATCGCGGCCGGCGTCAAGCTCGCCTTCGGCACCGACGCCGGGGTCTATCCCCACGGCCAGAACGCCCGCCAGTTCCACTCGCTCCTGGATCTCGGCCTCACCCCGGCCCAGGTGATCCAGATGGCGACCGCCAACGCCGCCGACCTCCTGGGCTGGAGCGACAGGGTCGGCAGCGTCGCCCCCGGCCGCTACGCCGACCTGATCGCGGTCGACGGCGATCCGCTCCAGGACGTCACCGAGCTCGAGCGGGTGCGCTTCGTCATGAAGGGGGGCGTGGTGGTCAAGGAGGACAAGAAGGGTGTGAGATGATGCGACTCCACCACCGCGGTTGACAGAGAAAGGATTTTGCTCATGAGACGAGGAAAAGGAACCGGATCGGGAACCAAGCAGGTCACCTGGATCGTCTGCCTGGTGCTCTACCTGGTCGCGCTCGCCGTCAACTTCAGAGTCATTCACATCGCCAACGCCAGCGAGATCGGAACCTGGTCGTGGATCATAGGCTTCGGCCTCCTGCTCGTGGCGGACAAGGTTCGCGGTCTGTGAAAGCCGAAGAGATCGTCGCCGCGACGAAGCACTGGCTGGAGGCCGCGGTCATCGGCCTCGAGCTCTGCCCCTTCGCCAAGGCGGTCTATCTCGACCAGCAGATCCGTTACGCCGTCACCAACGCGGACACCCCCGAGGCCTTGCTGGAGGACCTGATCGGCGAGCTCCAGGCCCTGGCGGTGGCCGACCCCGCCGAGACCGAGACGACCCTGTTGATCCATCCGCGGGTGTTCGAAGACTTCCTCGACTACAACGATTTCCTCGGCGTCGCCGAGGAGACGGTTGCCGACCTCGGGTTGGAAGGCATCCTCCAGGTCGCGAGCTTCCATCCCCAATACCAGTTCGCCGGCACCGGGCCGGAGGACATCGAGAACTACACCAACCGCTCGCCCTACCCCATGCTCCACCTCTTGCGGGAGGAGAGCGTCGAGCGCGCGGTGGCGGCCTTCCCGGATACCACCCAGATCTACGAGAAGAACATCGCGACCCTCCGCCAGCTCGGCCACGAGGGCTGGAGCCGCTTGGGGGTGGGCCCGCGGAAGCGATAGCGGCCGGGCTTCTCCTCAACGCGCTAGATTTGCTAAAGTGCGTCCTCAACGGCCAGCGGTGAATCGTCATGGCGGCGATGGCCAGGCCGAAGGAGAGGAAGCATGACGAGGTTGTCCCGGAACGGAATCGCGCTCTTCCTGGCGTGGACCCTCAGTGTCTCCGCCGCGCAGGCGTCCGTCATCCAGCACGTCATCGTGATCGCCATGGAAAACCATGACGCGTCGCAGATCTACGGCAACACGACCAACGCCCCCTACATCAACGGTACCCTGATCCCGACCTACGCCCACGCCACGAATTTCAACGACCCACTCGCCTTGAGCATCCCCAGCGAGCCGCACTACGTGTGGATGGAGGCCGGCACCAACGCCTTTTCCGATCACACCTTCACCGGTGACAGTAACCCGTCGAGCACGAACAGCACGGCGAGCACCGCCCACCTGGTGACGCAGATCAAGAATTCGATCTCCGGCGTGACCTGGATGACCTATCAGGAGGGGCAGAACTCGACGACCGGCTCCTGCCCCATCGCCTCAAGCGGCTTCTACGCCCCCAAGCACGATCCCTTCATCTTCTTCCAGGACGTCTCCGGCAACCCGCCTTCGAAAACCAACTCCTACTGCGTGGCGCACAGCAAGCCCTACAGCTCGTTCGCTTCCGACCTGGCGGCGAACAACATCGCGAGCTACGTCTTCATCACCCCGAACCTCTGCAACGACATGCACGGCGCAACCGGCTGCCCGAACAGCAACACGATCCGTTCCGGGGACGACTGGCTGAAGGCGGAGCTGCCACGCATCATCGCCTGGGCCAACACCCATTCGAGCGTCATCTTCATCACCTGGGACGAGGGCAGCTCGACGAGCAAGATGGCCTTCCTCGCCGTCGGCCCCGGGGTGAAGGCGAACTTCACCGGTACGGTCTCCTACACCCACAGCTCGATCATCAAGTCCGTGGAGCGGATCTTCGGCCTGTCGTTCCTCTCGACCGTGTCGAGCAGCAACGACTTGGCCGACCTCTTCCAGGCCGGCTTCTTCCCGTAAGCGCCGCCCGGTCTCGGGCCGGCCGGCAGGTTTGACAGCCGGGCCGGCCGGCCCTACAGTTGGGTTTATGAGCGAATCATCGACCTCCCGATTCACGAGTCTCCTCCGAGCGGCGCTGCGGCTCGGCTGGCGGAGCGGCCTCGTCCTCGGCGGAGTCTGGGTGGCGTACGACCTGATCAACAACCTCGGGGCTCTCGACGCCGCGGGCTACGGCCGGCTGAACCACGGTCTCCTCGTGGCCCTGGTCGCGGTCTACCTCTGGGCCGGGTCGCGGACAGCCTACCGCTCCGGCCGCATCCAGACGGGGGTGCTCGCCGTCGCCGGGGCGAGCCTGATCGGCTCCGTAATCGCCATCACCTCCCTCTGGATCGTCACCTATCTCTTCCTCGACATCATCCGCCACAATCCCTACATGATCGAGGACTTCCACCGCAGCGGCATGCACGACATGGACGCCTTCATCGTCGACGACAACCTCGTGCCGACCTTCGTGGGACCCTGGTTCTCGCTGGCCTTGGCGGCAGCGGTGGGGAGTATTGGCGCGGTGATCGGGAAGGGGCTGAGCGGCCCAGGGGCTGGCTTGAGTTCGAGCGAACGCAGGAATGTGGCGATGAGACGATCCTTCGAAGGTTTCGAGCGAATTACGGTCGATCCTGCAATCCTTGGCGGGAAGCCCTGTATCCGCGGCATGCGCCTGAGCGTGCAGCGTGTCCTCGAGATTCTGGCCTGCAACGCGAGTTGGGATGACCTGCGCCAGGACTACCCCGAGCTAGAGGTAGAAGATATTCGCCAAGCGCTCGCCTTCGCCGCTGCGTGATCTAGAAATCAGGTTTCGGCTATATCTAAGGGCGACAGAGGGGTCTACCTTGAAAATCCGGTGGCAGCCACCGAGATTTCAAGGTAAGCCTTGCGCCTGCCCCTGCTTCACTTCCGCAGGTTCACGAACTCCCACCCGAACCGCCCCTTGATGCAGAGATGCCCGCGGGTCACCTCGTTCTCGACGGGCGAGGTGACCTTGACGATCTTCTCGTCCTGGACGTGCACGGTGAGGGTACAGCCGACACCGCAGTAGGGGCAGATGGTGTCGGTGGCGGTCTGGCGGGGCTCGTCCCAGGTCTTCTCCTCCCGCATGTCGTGCTCGCTCTTGAACATCAGGGCGCCCGTGGGGCAGACGCCGATGCAGTTGCCGCAGTAGACGCAGGCGGAGGACGGCAGCGGGACGTCGTACTCGGTCGAGATGCGGGCGTCGAAGCCGCGGCCGGCGACGGCGATGGCGAAGGTGTTCTGGGCGTCGGTGCCGCAGGCCTCGACGCACTTGTAGCAGAGGATGCACTTCGAGTAGTCGCGGGTGTAGAGGTCGTTGTCCACCTTGACCGGCTGGGCGACCGTCGCCGTGCTCGCCGCGTGGGGCGCGTGATGGTGGCCGGGGCGGGCGGCGTCGCGCTCGCCGGTTGCCGTGGGCGGCGCCGGGGGGCCGAAGCGCTCCGGCTCCGCGCCATAGGTCGCCATGTACTCCTGGATCTGCGGGGCGGTCGAGACGTCGACCGAGGAGGCCAGAAGCTCGAGGACGAGGCGGCGGGAGAGGCGGACGCGCGGGGAGTCGGTCTTCACCACCATCCCCGCTTCGGCCTTCCGCGAGCAGGCCGGGACGAGCGTGCGGGCGCCCTCGACCTCCACCACGCAGATGCGGCAGACGTTGACCGGCGTCAGGTTTTCCAGGAAACAGAGGGTGGGGGTGTCGATCCCGAGCTGGCGCGCGGCGTCCAGGAGCGTCGCTCCCTCCGGCACGGCGACCGGCCGGCCGTCGATCGAAAGCTCCACCGCGTTTCGGGGACGCGGCGGCGGAGCGACCGGCACCGGCCCGCGCGGTACCGGGATGAGGGGGAGCGGTCCGGCGCTCCCCGGGGCAAGGGGCGGAGCCGGAGGGGTTGGGTTGCTGCTCATCGCTTCTCCTCAAAAATCGGGAACCGGGCGAGGGCCGACTCGACCGCCGACGACGCGGTCTGGCCCAGGCCGCAGATGGAGGCGTCCCGCATCACCTGACCGAGCTCCTTCAGCAGCTCCAGCTCGGCCGCCACCGAGCCCAGCGGCCGGTCGTGGGCGAGGCGGTTCAGGACCTCCTCCTGGCGCACGGCGCCGACCCGGCAGGGCACGCATTGGCCGCAGGACTCGTCGCGGAAGAACTGGGCGATCCGCCGCAGCACCTGGCGCAGGTCGACGGTGTCGTCGAAGGGCATGACGACACCCGAGCCGAGGGTGGCCCCGCCAGCGCGGGCGCCCTCGATCGTCAGCGGCATGTCGAGCTGCTCCGGGGTGACGAAGGCGCCGGCCGCGCCGCCCAGCAGCACCGCCTGCAGGCGACCGCTGCCGCTGATCCCCCCGGCCAGGTCCAGGAGCTGCCGCAGGGTCACCCCGAAGGGCACCTCGTAGACCCCGGGGCGCGCCACATGGCCCGAGAGGCAGAAGAGCTTGGTGCCGGTCGAGCGCTCGGTGCCCACCGAGGCGAAGGCCTTCCCGCCATAGATCACGATGGGGAGGACGTTGACGAGGGTCTCCACGTTGTTGATCACCGTGGGCTGGCCGAAGAGGCCCACCTGGGTGGGGAACGGCGGCTTGTTGCGCGGCTCGCCACGGCGCCCCTCCAGCGAATTCATGAGGGCCGTCTCCTCGCCGCAGATGTAGGCCCCGGCGCCCCGCCGCAGCTCGATCTCGAATGTAACGCCGTCTCCCAGGATGTTCTCTCCCAGGTAGCCGCGCTCGCGGCAGGTCCGGATCGCATGGGCGAGCCGCTCGGTGGCCAGGGGGTACTCGCCGCGGATGTAGAGATAGCCCTTCTCGCAGCCGGTGGCGAAGCCCGCGATCGTCATCGATTCGATCAGGGCGAACGGGTCGCCCTCCATCAAGACCCGGTCCTTGAACGTCCCCGGCTCGGATTCGTCGGCGTTGCAGATCAGGTAGCGCGGCTGCGGAGTCGAGCGCGCGCCCAGCCACTTCTGCCCCGTGGGGAAGGCAGCGCCGCCGCGGCCCACGAGCTTGGCGTCGATGACCTCCCGCACCACTCGCTCGGGGCCCATCTCGAAGGCGCGGCGGAGAGCGAGAAACCCGCCGGCCGCGCGGTAGTCGTCGAGGCTCGTGGGATCGATACGGCCGACCCGGGAGAGGAGCCGCAGGCCCGCCTCCCCCGGCTCCCCCATGATTTGGGGCACGGAGAGAGCGAGGTCCGTAGGGCTCGTCGGTTCGATCCCGGCAATCCCGGCCACGGCTCGGCCGATCTCCGCGCTCGTGGCCGGGGCCAGCGCCTGCTCCCGCGGCGGGTCCCCGGCCGCGATCACCAGGGCGGCGGGGGCGCGCTCGCAGAGGCCGAGGCAGGGGCTCCGGTGCCAGGTCACATGGCCGTCCGGGCTCGTGCCGGCGGCGCCCACGGTCCCCTCCATCTCGCCGCAGAGCGCCTCGCCGCCCAAGAACCGGCAGCCGATGTCGTCGCAGACGTGGACGGTCACCGGCGGGTGCGGCCGGGTCTGGAACAGAGCGTAGAAGTCGGCGACCCCGAAGGCCTCGGCGGGCGGCACCTCCAGCTGGCGGCAGGCGTGGTTCATGGCGCCGGGGCTGATCCAGCCCACCCGCCCCTGAATGGCGTGGAGGACCGGGAGCAGATACTGCCGCCGGTCGGAGTACAGCGCCGCGGGCGGCAGGCTGGCGAGACAGCCGTCGACGGCTGCCCGCTCTTCGGGTGTGGGTAGGTCGGCGGTGAAGTGCAGGTCCATGCGATGTTAAGACTCTATCGGGACTAAAGGGGCACGGGGACCGGAGCGGCGGCCGATTCCACCGCGGCCAGCACCCCCGGCGCCACCTTTTCGACCCGCACCGCTGCGGCCTTGAACTCGGAGGTGCCGGAGAGCGGGTCGACGGCGTCCACGGTCAGCTCGTTGGTCGCCACCTGGTCGGGGAAGTGGAAAGTGAGGAAGGCGAGGCCCGAGCGCAGGCCGGGGTCGAAGCGCACCGGGGCGAGCACCGCTCCCCGCCGGGAGACGACGCGCACGACCTCCCCTTCGGCGAGCCGCAAGCGCCGGCCGTCCTCCGGGAACAGGTCGAGGGTCTCACGGCGGCGGTTCGGCGACGAGTAGAGCCCGGTCTGGACGCCGGTGTTGTAGGAGTCGAGCCGCCGCCCGGTGGTCAGCCGGAAGGGGAACTCGTCCGAGAGCCCCTCGACCGGCGGGTCGTCCTGGACGACCGCGAACGGCGCCCGCGGGCCGACGACCGGCCGCTCCCAGAGCCGGCCGTGGAGGTACATCTCGCCGGGATGGGCCTCGTCGTAGCACGGCCACTGGAGACCGTCGAGCGCCTCCAGCCGGGCGTAGGACATGCCGGCATGGGCGGGGCTCAAGCTCCGCACCTCGTTCCACAGCTCCTCGGCGGTCGGGTCGCCGAGGTCCCGGCCCATCCGGCGGGCGAGCTCGGAAAGGATCTCCATGTCGTCGCGCACCCCCGTTGGCGGCGGCAGGGCCCGGCGCACGCGCTGCACCCGGCGCTCGCTGTTGGTCACCGTGCCCTCCGACTCGCACCAGCCGGCGGCGGCGGGGAAGACCACGTCGGCCAGCTTGGCGGTCTCGGTCAGCAGCATGTCCTGGACGACCAGGATGTCGAGCCCTTTGAGGAGACGCAGGGTGCGGTGCTGGTCGGACTCGGAGCTCGCCGGGTTCTCGCCGATGACGTAGAGCGCCGAGAGGTCGCCGCGCTCCATGGCGTCGAACATCCCCGAGAGGTGCCAGCCGCGCTTGGGCGGGATCTTCACCCCCCAGGCGCGCTCGAACTTGGCCCGCAGCTCGTCGTTCTCCAGGTGCTGGAAGCCGGGCAGCCGGTCGGGAAGAGCGCCCATGTCGCCGCCGCCCTGGACGTTGTTCTGCCCCCGGAGCGGGTTGACCCCCGAGCCGTAGCGGCCCACGTGGCCGGTCAGGAGGGCGAGGTTGATGAGAGCGCGGACGTTGTCGACCGCGTTGTGGTGCTCGGTGATCCCCAGGGTCCAGCAGATCACGGCGCGGTCGGCCCGGGCGTACGCGTGGGCCATCTCGCGGATGACCTCCGCCGGCACCCCGGTGACCGCCTCGGCGCGCTCCAGGGTCCAGGGCTCCACGTTCTCCCGGAACGCCTCGAAGCCGGAGGTCGCGTGCTCGACGAAGCTCTTGTTCTCCAAACCCGCAGCGAGGATCTCCCGGGCCACGGCATTGGCGAGGGCGATGTCGCTCCCGACATGGAGCGGCAGGTGCCGGACCGCCCACTGGGCGGAGGTCGTCCGCCGCGGGTCGACCGCGTAGAGCCGGGCCCCGTTGCGGATGCCCTGGAGAACGTGATGGAAGAAGATGGGATGCGTCTCCCGGGCGTTGCTGCCCCAGAGGAGGATGACGTCCGTCTCTTCCATCTCCTTATAGGAGGTGGTACCGCCGCCCATGCCGAAGACCGTCGCCAGACCGACGACGCTAGGGGCGTGTCACGTCCGGTTGCAGCTGTCGATGTTGTTGCTGCCGATGACCGTCCGGGCGAACTTCTGCGCCAGGTAGTTCATCTCGTTCGTTGTCTTCGAGCAGCTGAAGAGGCCGAAGGTCTGCGGCCCCTTTTTCTCGACGGCGGAACGGAAACCGGAAGCGGCGCGGTCGAGCGCCTCGTCCCAGGTCGCTGGCCGCAGGGCGCCACTGTCACGGACCAGGGGGGTTTGGAGACGGGATTCGCGCTGACGCATGGGGGGGTCCTCCTAATGGACGGAGTATAGCCCACGTGGGAAAATGGGGCCGCCCCATGCCCGACCGCCACGCCGCATTCCTGAGCTACGCCCATTGCTATCAGCCCTGGGTGAAGATCCTCCACCGCAACCTGGAGACCGGCCTCGCCGCCGCCGGCGGCCCGGGGACGGTGTTTCTCGACGACGTCGATCTCGCGAGCGGCCGTTCCTGGATCGGGCAGCTCCAGGCCGGCCTCGACCACGCCGGTCAGCTCATCCTGGTCGTCACTCCGGAGGCCCTTGCCTCCCCGCGGGTCGCCGACGAGTGGCAGAGCTTCCTCGCCACTCGAAGGGACTGGCGAGAGGGGAACCTCCATCTCGTCCATCTGGTCGAGACGCCTCTCCCTCCGTTCCTCGCCCAGATCCAGACCGTGGACTTCCGGGAAGCCGGCGAGGAAAAGTATCGCCGCGGGCTCCAGGCGCTCTTGGGCGGCCTTCTCGGGCAGACGGACCGGCGGAGCCTGCCCGCGCTCCCCGCCGGCATCGAGATCCCCGCTCCGCCCGATCCCGCGCTGCCCGCCGCGCTGCGCACCCGGCTCGTCGACTGGCTGACGCCTCTCCTCGCCAAGAAGATGCCGCGGAGCGCCATTGCCTCCTGGCTCCGGCTGGCGCCCGAGAAGCTCGACGGCCAGCCCTCCTGGGCCTGCGCTGCCTCGGCCGCCCTCGTCTGGGCGACCGCCGCCGAAGACCCCATCGCCGCCGCTCTCCGGATCGTCGAGACTCTGGAGGAGAATCTCCGGGAGGATGAGCCGGACCGGGTCGCCGCGCTCGCGCCGCTCCGCGAAGAGCTCCAGGCACTCCGCCGGCAGGGACCCGACCGCGGGCTCCTCGCCCTCTGGCTTCGCCAGGTCGCCGCCGACCACGAGCGGCTGGCCCCCTACTTCCAGCGTAAGGCGGAGATGGAGCTCCTCGACCGGGTCTACGTTCAGTTGGAGCTCCGCCCCGAGACCCTCCGCGCGGCGGCCCCGGAGCCCGGGGCCGTCCGGTTCGACCGCCCTCTCGGCCTGCGCGACGTGCTGGCGCTCGATCGCACCGCCCACCCCTGGGTCACCGGCCGTTGGGTGGTCCTGGGCGACCCCGGCGCCGGCAAGACCACCCTTCTGCGCCATCTCTCGGCCTCTCTCGCGCGGCAGGAGGACCGCCCCTGGGTGCCCCTCTACGAGTCGCTCCCCCGGCTGATGCGGGAGGGCCGCCCGCTTCTCGACCGCGTCGTCCGTCGCCTGGAGCTCGCCGGCCACCCGGCCCAGGGCCTGAAAGCGGTCCTCGATCGGGAGGGCCAGCAGGGGCGCCTCCTTGTGCTTCTGGACGGTCTGGACGAGGTCCCTCGCGAGGACCACGAGCAGGCGGAGGAGCTCCTGCGCGATCTCGCCGCCACCTGGCCGAGCTCGCCGCTCGTCGTCACCAGCCGGCCCATCGGGTATCGCCCACCGGGCAGCGGCTTTCGCGAGCTCACCCTCCTGCCGCTCGACGGCGAGCGCCGCCGCGAGTTCCTCGCCCGCTGGTTCGGCCGCGAGACCGGCCTGCCGGACGACGCCCGGGCGGCAGCGGCGCTCGCCTCCTTAGACGGGCCGGAGCTCCGCGAGATCGCCGGCAATCCGCTCTACCTGACCTTGATGGCCCTTCTCTTCGAGCAGGGGACGGCGCCCGACCGCAACCGCACCCGGCTCTACGAGCAGGTCTTCGACCTGCTCCTCGAGGGCAAGCACCGGCTCCAGGAAGCCCCGATCGACCGCCCGGCGGCGGTGCGCCAGGCTCTCCGCCACCTCGCCTGCTCGATGACCGTCGACAACCTGGACGCCGAACCGCGGAGCCGGCTCGAGGAGAGGCTCTACCAGCCCGACGCCGAGGCGATCTGCCGGAATCTCGAGCGCGTCCCGCGCTGGCGACAGGGGTTGCGGCCCTTCTTCGACGAGGTCGCCGAGCGCACGGGCATCCTCGGTCCCCACGACGGCCCCTACGCGGACTGGCGCTTCTGGCACCGCACCTTCCGCGAGGCCCTGGCCGCCGAGCTCCTGGCCGAGGAGTACCGCGGGAGAAAGGGCCGGGCGACCCTCCTCGCCCGCGCTCGGGCGCTCACCGCGGACGAGGACCTGAGCCGCTGGGCCGAGCCCTTCGCCCTCCTGGTCGGCCAGGTGGATGGCCCGGACGAGTTGGTGCGCGCCTTGGTCGCGGAGAACCGCCCTCTGGGCCTGCGCGCCCTGGCGACTGCCCACAGTCTCAAGGATGACACGGTGCGGGAGGTTCTCACCCTTAGCGAGTATTGGGAGCAACGGCGAGAGGTCTATGGGCGCCTGCCGGAATTGATCGGCGAACCGCGGCGGGTGCTCGCCCTCGTCCGCCAGCTCCGCAAGAAGACCCGGAACGGCAACGACCTCTTCTTCCTGGACCAGGCGGTCCAGGAGGTCGCCCAGCGTTCGCCGGAGCACGCCCCGGAGGCTGCCGCCTTGCGCAACTGCTTCTACGACCACATCCCTCTCCCTCCAGAGGAGCTGTTCCGTTGGATCGAGACGCCGCTCGATGGCCGGGTCCCACTCTGGCGGGAGATCCCCGCCGGGCGGTTCTGGATGGGGAGCCCGGAGGAGGAGGAAGGAGGCTACGACGACGAGCGCCCCCGCCACGAGGTGACGATCGCGCGCTCGTTCCGCTGCGGGGTGGTCCCGGTGACCCACGCGCAGTATGCGGCCTTCGATCCGGAGCACCCGGTCGAGACCTGGGAGAGGGTGGCCCGCAAGGAGCTGGCCCAGCATCCAGTAGTCAATATTACCTGGTACGAGGCGGTCTCCTTCTGCCGCTGGCTGTCGTCGGTCTTCCCGTGGACGCGAGGCGCTCGGCTGCCGGCCGAGGAGGAGTGGGAGTATGCCTGCCGGGCAGGCACGGAGAGCCGTTACTGGAGTGGCGATTCCGAAGCGGACCTCGCCCGGGTCGCCTGGTACGACGTCAACTATGAAAACCTCACCCACCGGGTCGGCGAGAAACCTGCCAATCCCTGGGGCCTCTACGATGTCCATGGCAACGTCTGGGAGTGGATGCTCAGCCCCTGGAAGGAAAGCTACGAAGATCGCAAGAAAGGCCTGACCTTTGATCCCTCGACCATCGAGGTCGATCGGGCCGCCTCCCAAGCCCCAGATGGCGGCAGGCGTGTGATGCGTGGTGGCAGCTACTTGGACAACGCGGACGGTGCGCGCGCGGCGTTCCGGTTCCACTGGCTCCCGGGGTTCGAGCTCGAGGTTGAGGGCTTCCGCGTCGTCCTCCCCCCCGGCCCCGAGATCATTGACGAAAGATCTTAGATCTTTGAGGGTGCGTTTTACCCGGCAGGTCCGGCAGACGGCGTACGAATTCTGCCGTTTCTTGCCGCATGTCGGCCGGGTGCTGCCTTCAGGAGGGCACTTGGAAGCCTCTCAAGCAGGACCGCGGCCGTGACGTAGGCTTTCGGCGGGAGCGGCTCGAAGTCACCTGCCGGTAGAGATCACTCCCACTCGATCGTCGCCGGTGGTGCTCATTCGACCTCCGGCGACCTGCTAAACTCTAGATCCATGTCATACCCGCTCGTCCGGCCCCATCTCACCTATGAGGAACTCTCTCAGCTTCCCGCCGACGGCCATCACTACGAGCTTTTCGACGGGGAAGCCTATATGAGCCCATCGCCTTCTTCACGCCACCAGAGGGTCCTCGGCAGGCTCCACCTCGTAATAGGGGCGGGAGTTCCCGAAGGAGTAGAGGTCTTCGTAGCTCCTCTGGACGTCGTCCTCTCCCCCTCCACGGCGCTCCAGCCGGATCTCGTGGTGGTACTCGCAAAGAACGTCGGGATCGTCCAGGACGTGATCCGGGGTGTCCCCGACCTCGGCGTGGAGGTGCTCTCCCCCTCCTCCGCCGCGACCGACCGCGGCCTCAAGATGGAGACCTACGCCCGCCATGGCGTGCCCGAGTACTGGGTCACCGATTCGGAGAAGGAGCAAATCGAGGTCTACCGCCTCGATCGGCAGGCCATGGCCTACCGCCTCGTCGCGATCTACCGCCCTGGGGATCGGCTGACGACGCCGCTCCTGCCTGGACTGGAGATCGACGTGGCGTGGATCTTCGGATAAGAGACATTCTTACTTATTGAAGGCTTCCTCTTGCTCCGTAAGCCTTCGTCTCGCTGCCCAACGCTTCGTCTCCGAGACGAGCGCTTCGTCTCGATCGGCAAGCCGTCGTCTCCATCGGCAAGCCGTCGTCTCGATCCCTAAGCCTCCATCTCCGAGACAAACGCTTCGTCTCGATCGGTAAGCGTTCAGCTCCATCCGCAAGGCTTCGTCGCGTTCCGTACGGCTTTATCTCGATAATCGGGCGCCCGCGGCGAACTGTTAGACTCTAATCTCGACTGAAACGTGCTGCATCAATCCCCAAATGCTGAACACCACCCGCGACAGTTACGACGCGCTCGCCGCAGCCTACGCGGAGCACCTCGGCTCGGAGCTCGCCCAGAAACCCCTCGACCGGCACCTGCTCAACCGCTTCGCGGAAGGCGTTCGGGATCGCGGCCTTACCGCGGATCTCGGCTGCGGTCCCGGGCACGTGGCGCGCTATCTGCGTGAGCAGGGCGCCCAGGTTTTGGGCATCGACCTGTCCCCGGAGATGGTCCGCCAGGCCCACGAGCTCAACCCGGAGATCGAGTTCCGGGTGGGCGACATGCGGTCTCTGGATCTCCCGGACGACGCTTTGGCAGGCGTCCTCGCCTTCTACTCCCTGATCCACCTGGAGGATCATGAGCTCGCGCCGGCGCTCCGCGAGATCCGGCGCGTCCTGGCTCCCGGCGGGCTCGCCCTGTTCGCCTTTCACATCGGCGAGGAGACGCTCCACCGCGACGAGCTGTGGGGGCATGAGATCTCGCTCGACTTCCGCTTTTTCCAGCCCGCCCAGATCTCGGCGCACCTGCGCGAGGCCGGGTTTCGCATCCTCGAATCCGTGGAGCGGGAACCCTATCCTGAGGCCGAGCATCCGAGCCGGCGGTGCTATCTCCTCGCCGAGAAGCCCGAAGTAGCGACAGCGACCTGACTTGAGGCTGCACTCGCAGGCTGGCCAGCGGCGGTTCAGCCTTCTTTTCGGGAGTGTCTTCTCAGAAGATCAAGGTCCAGCAGATCCTTAGGGCGCCCTGTTGCCTGTTTGTTCCTGATCAGCGCATTGTGGGCGATGACGGGAACTTCCAAGCTCTGGAGATAAGCCGTACCGTGATCGTGAAAGGCCTCTTCGAAAGAGACGCCCGAAATCTCTGTCAGGATGTCGATACGGTATGGAGCAAACCCCATCTGGTACACGATGCCCGGATAGGCGAGATCCTCGACCGCGAGGTCCAAAAGAGGGGCGCCGAACTCGCGGAGAGCGGCGTAGGCACGCGCAGCGTTCTCGAGCGTAGGCTCGACGAGCAGATCCAGATCCCCTGTGGCTCGTGGTTCCGCGTAGAAGCCGACGGCATGGGCTCCTACCAGAAGGAACCGAACTTCATGGGCGATGAACGTGCGCAACAGATCGAGGGCGTCCCGATTCATCCGGTATCTTTCCGGCTAGCTCGAACGCGCGCAGCGATAGCTCCCAGACCATCTCCAGGCGTGTCGATGGCGCGACATCGGCCCAAAACTCCCGGTCGAAGGTGTCATCCATCCCCTGGAGCGTAGTCTTGCGGGACTTAAAGGCGGCGGGATTCATCGATCTATCTTAGCAGATCACCACCCTCCTCCCCGGAGTCTCCCAGCCTGGAGCGCGCTCCTATAACCCCTGTCCTCACTCCCACTCGATCGTCGCCGGCGGCTTGCTCGTCACGTCGTAGACCACCCGGTTCACCCCGCGGACCTCGTTGACGATCCGGTTCGCCACCCTCCCTAGAAGCTCGTAGGGGAGCGGGCTCCAGTCGGCGGTCATGAAGTCCTGGGTCTCGACCGCGCGGAGGGCGACGACGCTCTCGTAGGTGCGGTAGTCGCCCATCACCCCCACGCTCTTGACCGGCAGGAGCACGGCGAAGGCCTGGCTCACCTTGTCGTACCAGCCGCTCTCGCGAAGCTCGTGGAGGAAGATGGCGTCCGCCTCCTGGAGGATCGCCACCCTCTCCGCGGTCACCTCGCCCAGGATGCGGACGGCCAAGCCCGGTCCGGGGAAGGGGTGGCGGCCGATGAGCGCCTCGGGCAGCCCCAACTCGCGGCCGAGCTGGCGCACCTCGTCCTTGAAGAGGAAGCGGAGCGGCTCGACGAGGTCGAAGCCCAGCTTCTCGGGAAGACCGCCGACGTTGTGGTGAGTCTTGATCACCGCCGAGGGGCCCTTGACCGAGGTCGACTCGATGACGTCCGGGTAGAGCGTCCCCTGGGCGAGGAACTGGAAGCCGCCGACGTCCGCGGCGAGCCGGCCCGCCTCCTCGGCGAAGACCTCGATGAAGAGCCGGCCGATCGTCTTCCTCTTCTTCTCCGGGTCCTCGGTCCCGGCGAGCTCTCCCAGGAAGCGCTCCCCGGCGTTCACCCGCAGGATGGGGATGCCCAAGCCGTCCCGCAGACTGTGGACGACCTGGGCCCCCTCGTCCTTCCGCAGGAGCCCGGTGTCGACGAAGACCGCCGTCGACCGCTCGCCCACCGCGCGCTTCAAGAGCGCCGCCACGACCGAGGAGTCGACGCCGCCCGAAAGCGCGCAGAGGACCCGCCCCTCCCCCACCCGCTCGCGGACCGTGGCCACCGCCTCTTCGAGGTAGGAGGCCATGCCCCAGTCGCCCCGGGCGTGGCAGGCGCCATAGAGGAAGTTGCGCAGGATCTCAGGCCCGGAGACGGTGTGCGACACCTCGGGGTGGAACTGGATGGCGTAGAGGCCGCGCTCGGTGTCCTCGAAGCCGACGATGGGCGCGTTGTCGGTGCTGGCGGTCACCCGGCAGCCGGGCGGCGGCTGGCGCACGCGGTCGCCGTGGCTCATCCAGACGGTCTGGACCGGCGCGAGACCGGCGAAGATCGTCCCCGGATCGGTCACCCGGATCTCCGCCCGCCCGTACTCGCGATGCGAGGAGCCCTCGACGCTCCCGCCCAGGAGATGCGCGAGGAGCTGCATGCCGTAGCAGATGCCGAAGACCGGGATGCCGAGGTCGAAGAGCGCCGGGTCGGCATGGGGAGCGCCCGCCTCGTAGACGCTCTGCGGGCCGCCGGAGAGGATGAGCCCGATGGGCTGCCGGCGCCGGATCTCTTCGGGCGAGAGGTCGAACGGATGGACCTCGCAGTAGACCCGGTTCTCGCGCACCCGGCGGGCGATGAGCTGGGTGAACTGGCTGCCGAAATCGAGGACGAGGACGGTCTGATGCCCCGCCGCCGGGGCAATGGAGGGATGGGATCGAGGGTCGGGGGTCTCCATTGCGGGATGTTACCCTTTCACGAGGGGGTGTGGAAGCAGTGCGGAGCTCCTACAAGATATGGGGGCCTCCGCCTCCTTCGCCCGGCGCCGGACGCCTCCAGGATAGGATTCCCCCCCTATGCTGCTCGTGCTCCAGCTCCTCGCCGTCTACGCCGGCACCGTGGCGGTCGCGCTCTGGCTCGCCCGCCGCTTCATCCTCCCCGTCCCGGGCCGGGTCGCCCTCTTCCTCGCTCTCGCGCCCTTCCTTCTGACCGGCCGCGCCATGGTCACTGCCCGGCTCTACGCCCCGGCGGACATCCTCTATGGCGTGCCGCCCTATGACTGGCGGGCGCCGGAGCTCGGGATCGGGAAGGCCCTGAGCCCCGTGCTCGGGGACGTCGTCTATCAAACGATCGCCTGGAGGAAGGCCACCCGCGACGCGATCAAGAGGGGGCGCCTGCCGCTCTGGAACCGGTTCATCCTCGCCGGCGAGCCGCTCCTCGCCGTGCAGCAGGGGGAGGTCCTCCACCCGGTGACCTGGATCGGCTTTCTCCTCCCCCTCCCCCAGTCCTGGACCTATGAGATGGCCACCCGGCTCTTCCTCGCCCTCCTCTGCGCCTATCTCTTCTTCACCGACCTCGGGCTGGGCACCGGGGCGGCGCTCCTCGGGGCCTGCGGCTGGTCCTTCTGCGATTGGCTCGTCTTCTACGACGGCTACTCCCTGACCGCGGCGATGGCCGTCTTCCCCCTCCTTCTCCTGGGCCTGCGCCGGATCGCCGCCGCGGCCCCGGGGAGGGAGGGAACGCGGGCGGTCGCCGTGACCGTCGTGGCCCTCGTCCTGCTCGTCCTCGCCGGACACCCGGAGACCCTCCTCCACACCGTGACCGGCGGCGGGATCTACTTCCTCTTCGAGCTCGCCTGGGCCGGACGGAAGCGCCCGGGAGGTCGGCCTGCGGGCGGTGCTCAAACTCGCCCTTCGGGCTCAGACAGTCGCGCTCCGTCCTCGCCCGGCCTCCCGGGCTTTGGGCAGGGCTGGCGGCGCCCCCTGGGCCGCGCCCTCCTGGCCGGGGTGCTCAGCCTGGGGCTCTCCGCCGCGCAGCTCCTCCCCTTCGTCGAGGCCCTCCCTCGTACCGTGGAGCACTACTTCCGCACCGTCCACTTCGCCCACCTGAAAAGGTCGCTCCCCCTGCCGGGGAGCATCCGCCGGACGGCGACCAGCGCGGTGCCCTACGCCTACGGCATCTCCGGCCGCGGCCGCGGGCAGGCCGAGATCGTCGAGCCGTCGGCCTACGCGGGGGCGGTCCTCCTCCCCTTCGCGATCCTGGGGCTCGCCTCGCGCCGGCGGGAGAGGTGGCCGCTCCTCGTCAACGGCCTCTTCGGGCTCGCCCTCTTCGCCCGCTTCCCCGGGGTCACCGACGCCCTGGCCTCGCTCCCCCTCTTCGACATCGGGATCAACGACCGGCTGATCTTCCTGACCGCCTTCGCCCTGGCGGGCCTCTCCGCCCTCGGGGCCGAGCGCCTGCGGGAGCAGGGAGGAGCCCGGCTCTTCGTCCTCGCCGCGGCAGGGGCGGCCGTGGCCATGGCCGTCCTCTTCCTCCTCCTCCGCCCGAGCTTCGCCGCGGCCGGCCTCTCCTCCTCGGAGGTGGCGGGCCGCTTCGCCCTCCAGATGGTGCCCCTCCTCCTCGCCCTCGCCGCCGTGGCCCTCCTGGGCCAGCGCCGGGCGGGGCTCGCGGTCGCTACCGGCATCGTCCTCCTCCTCGCCCAGCGGGGCCTGGAGGCGGGCTCGGTCTACCCGACTCTCCACGCGGGCTCCCTCTACCCGCGGCTGCCGGCCATCGACCACATCCCGCCCCAGGTCCCCTGGCGCATTGCGGCCCTCCGCTTTACCTTCCTCCCCAACACCCCGGCGTTCTACGGGTTGGAGGACGTCCGCGGCTACGAGGCCATGACCCTCCGCCGGTACTTCGACACCTATCCCCTCTGGTGCCAGCACCAGCCGGTCTGGTTCAACCGGGTGGACGACGCCTCCCGCCCCTTCCTCTCCTTCTTGAACGTCCGCTGGGTCTTCGCCGCCCACGGCACCCACACGCCGCCGGGCTGGACCCTTCTCCACGAGGACGGCGCCGGGCTCCTCTTCGAGAACCCCAAGGTCCTCCCCCGCGTCTTCGTCCCCCGCGAGGTCTGGCGCGAGCCCGACCCCGCGCGGGAGATCTCCGTGCTCCGCCAGATCACCGACTACGGCGAGCGCGGGGTGGCGAGCGCTACGGCCGGCGGCGACCCCGCCCGGACCTGGCTGCCGAACGGCAGGGCGACCGTACGGATCGCCCGCTACGACGGCCAGGAGATGGAGGTGGACGTCGACGCCGCCGCCGCCGCCCTGGTCGCGACTTCGACCGTCGACTGGCCCGGCTGGAGGCTCACGCTCGACGGCCGGTCGGCCCCGACGGTCTCCTACAACCACGCCTTCGTGGGCTTCCGGGTCCCCACCGGGAGGCACCGGGCGGTCCTCACCTATCTTCCCGGGAGCTTCGTGTGGGGGGCGTGGATGAGCCTCGCGAGCCTGGCGGTGGGGATTTTCCTGCTCGGGCGATCCCGGCGCGGACCCTGCAGAGCTGAATTATGAGGCATGAGCCGAGCGTCTATGACAGGTTAGAGAGCCGCGTGCACGGCCGCTCGGTCTATCTGCTGGTGTCTTTGCTGATCCTCGTCGCGATCGGACCTTGGCTCACCGAGCGCCTCGTCGGGCGCGGCCTCTGGGAGTTGCTCTTCACGCTGGTCACTCTCAGCAGTATCCACATGCTCAGCGTCAAGCGCGCCCAAGCTCTGATCTCAGGGCTCCTCGCCCTGGTAACCTTGGCGAGCCTGTGGTTGCGCCAACTCGTTCCCGCGGTCGGCCTGAGCCGGGTGGCCCTGCTACTGCTGGCGCTGTTTCTGCTCTACACGACGGTCACGGTCCTGCTCCGCGTCTTCGCTGAGGAGACCGTCACCCTGGACACGCTCGGCGCGGCTCTCTGTGTCTACCTCCTGATGGGCTACTTCTGGAGCAGTCTGTACGGCCTCCTGTACCTCCTGGGGCCGGACGGATTCCATCTGCCGCTGGGGTGGACGCCGGCCAGGGAGCACGGCATCGCGACCGACGTTCCCATGAACCTCATGACGTATTTCAGCTTCACGACCTTGACCACCGTGGGATACGGAGATGTCCTGCCGATCAGCGGCTCCGCGCGCGCGGCCGTGATCCTGGAGGCGGTGCTCGGTCATTTCTACCTGGCTGTCCTCGTCGCCCGGCTGGTCGGTTTGCACATTGCCGACACGCGCCGCCCATCGTAGGTCCAGATCAGCGCTCTGTCCTGGCCGCGGCCCCTGCCGCCCTTGCGTCAGGTTGAACAGCACCGGCATGACGCCAAAGAGCAGCGGGAGCTGCACGATCAGGCCGGAGATGATGGCGATCGCCAGCGGCTGCTGCATCTCCGAGCCCTGCCCCAAGGCGAAGGCGAGCGGCAGCAGAGTCAGGATGGCGGCGAGAGTCGTCATCGTGATCGGGCGCATGCGGTTCTGGCCGGCGGCCTGTCCGACCCACTCGTCCCCCACCGCTTCCACGCCGGCACGGGGGCCGGCGACTTCGCGAGCGCCGACGGCGCCACCTGGACTCGACTGGGCGAGGCCCTGCCGCGGGCGCGCACCCATCTGAGCCTCGACCCACCTCCCCCTCGACGGTCTACGCTGCGACAGGGGGAGGGAGCGTCTACCGTCTGGCAAGAACGACCCATGAGGATCCCCCGGAATCTGCACCACGTCGAGCCTATCGAGACCCTGGCGGAGAGGTCGGCGGTGGTGCTGCGGTGGTTGATCGCGGGGGGGGGAGTAGGCGGCAGTACTCGGCTGGTGGGCAGACTGCGGCAGCCTGCTCCCCGCGTATGATCAGGTCGTAGTCGTGCGGAGAGATTCGGGTAGTTTCAGTTTCTCGGCTGCCTCCTCCGGGGCGATTTCTAACCACTTTTGCGCGCACAGTACCAGCTCCGTATCATCAATATAGGTGGTCCATAATGCGTTCCAGACTAATGGCCAAGAGTCTGAGAGCTGAGTATGGTTTAGCCACTGGCGCGCCAATCCGTCAAGTTCGTTGTCGTCTTGCCGCACCGCCCGCAGAGGAAGCCACACCTCCGTCCAGGACCTATTCTCCTTGGGAGCCTGTCTCAACCACTCCTGGCCGAGAACCTCGAGTTCTGTATCTTCTGGTAGGTATTGCCAGAGATCTGCCCATACGGATCCCCATGAGCCCCGATCTGGCCGCGCCTGCCGAAGCCATTGGCGAGCCAATTCTTGGAGTTCAGAATTGCCTGGCTTCCTACTCCATAGGGGTCGCCAGATGTAGGGCCAGGGTCCGTTGCTTAAAGGAGCGCCGCGCAGCCACCGTAGACCTTGCTCTTCTAGTCCGGACCATTCGGATCCTCCCTCTGGAGCAGAGCCAACGAGGCGGCTCCATAAAAACGACCACGTTCTATCCGTGGAAGGCAACTTCTTAAGCCACTCCAAGCCGAGGCGCGCTAGTGTGGGATCTTCGGACTCTTCTTTCCAGAGCGTCTCCCACATAAAGCTCCAGGAGGCATGTTCCATGGGGGCACTCGCTAGCCACTGGTGTGCCAGAGTAATAAGTTCTGAAGTCCCTGGTGCCGCTTGCCAGAGTGGCAGCCACACGAACTTCCATGATCCATGCTTGGCGGGTGCCCGCCCGAGCCACTCGCGTGCGAGTCGTTCCAGTTCGGCATCGCCGGGTACCGATTGCCAGAGAGGTTGCCAAACGTAGGCCCAAGAGCCGTGTTCGGCTGGTACTCGCGCAAGCCACTCTCGCGCCAGTCGTTCCAGCTCCGAATCGCCGGGCGCCGCTAGCCAGAGAGGTTGCCAAACGAATTGCCAGGAGCCGTGCTCGGCGGGTACTCGCGCAAGCCACTCCCGCGCCAGTCGCCCCAGTTCGGGATCGCTAGGTGTCACTTGCCAGAGAAGCTGCCAAATGTAGGCCCAGGAACCATGCTCGGCGGAGGCTCGCGCGAGCCATTCACGCGCGAAGCGTTCCAGTTCCGAATCGCTTGGTGACGCTTGCCAAAGAGGCTGCCAAACGTAGGCCCAGGAGGCGTGCTCAGCGGGGGCTTGCGCGAGCCACCCTCGCGCGAGCCGAACCAGTTCGGGGGTGTCTGTATTCGCTTGCCAGAGGATCTC
>JAXDLD010000076.1:0-8063 GCA_034666805.1 Acidobacteriota bacterium | reverse complement strand
GCGAACTGGCATGCTATGACCCCCAGATGATCGCCTGGACTCGCTCGACGGTTGCCTCCTCCCTTATAGGAGATGACTGGCTGTCCGCCAATCAATTGGAAAGGTCCACAACCGCAAGCCCTTCCCGGTCGGCGGCCTCGGCTTGACGGCGATCCGCGGAAACGAAAAGGTCCGGCTGGTAGACGAGAGCGCTCCCGACGTGCAAGGCGTCGAGCGCCCGCAGGGGATGCAGCTCGAGGCAGCGGAGGGCCTGCTCGAAGGCATCTTGGGAGAGGTCACAGAGATCGGCGTCGGAGAGGTCGGCCTGCACAGCGGATTTGAGGCTCCGATAGTCCCCGGCGGAAAGTCGGCCCTCGCGCACCAGCCGGCACAGAGTCGAGATCAGCTCGGGTACGACGAGGACACTGACCCCGAGGGCAGCCGCCTCGGCACAGAGTGCCCTCACCTGCTCCGACCCCGCCTCCTCGACATAGCGCTTGGTCAGCGCGGAGGTGTCGAAAAATACCCTCATCGCTTCTCGTCGCGGTCCGCCAGGATCTCGTCGCCGAGGCTCAGGCTGCCCAGGGAGAGCCGGGTCTGGGGCGGCTTCTTCCAGGCCGGCAGCGCCGCCTTGACCGGAACGATGTCCGCGACCGGCCGGCCGTTGCGGTACACGCGAACGGTCTCGCCGTCCTCGACGGCGTCGAAAAAGGTCTTAGCGTGGTTTCTCAGCTCGGTGAAGGTGGTTTCGCGCATGGCGCCATTGTCTCAGACCCGGAAGGCTCTGTCCATCAATCTGTACATCGCCGATGCTCTCACCGACCCGGACGCCCTCCACCCCTGGCGCGCGGTGCGCTCCGGGCGGACCTACCAGATGAAGACAAGATGGAAAGGGATCCCCTCCCGGCTCCACTCCTGGGCGGCGGTCAGCCAGCTCTCGACCAGGCCGCCGGCCGCGCGGTGACCGCGGTCCCAGAAGCGGGCGGCGTGGTCGACGAAGAGGACGTAGCCGGTGCCGGGGACCCAGGAGAGGTCGCGGAGCGAGTCGTCCAGGGCGTCCCAGTTCTGGCCGAAGTGCTCGGGGAAGCTGAGCGCCTCGGCCAGGAGGGCGAAGAGCTGGCGGTCCTCCTCGACGTGGGCGCCGTCGATCGCGGCGTGGACCATCCCGGGGAGGGCGGCGCGGAGCGGGGTCGCCGCCTCGGGGGTGATGAAGTGGACGCAGTTCCAGGAGGGGGCTTTCAGGTCTTCGACGGTCATTGGAAGGTCTCGGGGTCGATGCGCTCAAAGGTCCGGTAGTGGTCGTGGGTGTAGTAGGTCTCTCCCCCCTCGCCGCGGATGATGCGGCGGGCGCCGCGGTCCGAAGCGCCGGGGGTCTCGACCGTGTATTCGTGGTAGTAGCCGCGCGCCTTCGCGGGCAGCCGGCCCTCGCGGTTGCCGAAGACGACGCCGTCCTGGCGGTGCTGGAAGGGGCCGCCGGCGGCGATCCGGGCGAGCATCTTGCGGATCTCGGTCCGTTCCGCCGGGTCGGCGATGCTGGCGCCGTTCGCGCTGGAGCCGTCCTCCGTCTTGGAGGCGGCCTTGTGGCGGTGGTGCGAGCGGGCTTCCGCCCTCCCTGGCGCGAGGGAGAGGCCGAGGGCGCCGAGCAGGAGGGCAATCAGGAATCGGGCGGTCAGGGGGGCGAGGACTCTTCTTCCCACTTCGTCACCTCGTAGGTCCAGAGCCGGATCTCCGGCGACCAGAAGTCCGGATCGAAGCCCGCCTTGTGCTTCAGGTGGGCGAGGAAGCTCGCCGGATCGGGGAGCTGCTCCCAGACCTGGGGCAGGAACGTGGCGCGGGCACCCCGGTAGTCGAGGATGACGCCGTCCCGTCCCGGACGCAAGCGGGCGAGCGCCTCGGCCTCGCTCTGGACCGCGAGGGGAACCGCGGCCCCCAAGAGGGAGACCTCGATCGCGAGGCGCGGCAACTCGGCCCGGGCGAGCGGCGAGAAGCGGGTGTCCTTGAAGGCCGCGGCCCGGGCGTTGGCCGCCACGTCCTCGCCGAGCGGCCGGTAGGGCTCGAGACTGCCGACGCAGCCGCGCAGCTCGCCGTCCTTCATCAGAGTGACGAAAGCGGCGCCGGGCTGCTCCAGCCAGGGTTCAGAGTGGCGGTGAATCGGGCCCAACCCCAGGGCTTCGGCGAGGCTCTCACGGGCGATCGTGAGGAGGACCCGGCCGCGCTCGTCCCTCTCCGGGGCTTCAGGCATGAAAGGCGAACGCTCCATAGCCGACCACCTGCCGGCGGTCGCCCGCCGTGTCGCCGGAATTGCGCAGGTCGAGCAGCTCCGGCACGAGCCCCCGCCGCCGCGCCGCGACGAGAAGCCCGTTGATCGGATAGGCGCCGCAGGCCCGCCGCGGATCGATCGGGCCTTCCAGGCGCAGGATCGCGTCCGCGGTCGCCCGGTCGACCTGGCGCGCGGTGTCGTAGGGGAGGTAGTGCGAGAGGTCGGAGCTGATGACGACCGCCGTCTCCTCATCCCCCCAGACCTGCTCTAAGACCTCGGCCACCTCCTCGCCGCTCGCCTCTCCCACCACCAGGGGCAGGATGGTGAACTCGCCCAGCAGGACCTGGAGGAAGGGGATCTCCACCTCGAGCGAGTGCTCGGGAGCGTGCGCCTCCGGCTGCAAGCGCACCTGGGGGAGCCGCGAGGCCGCCCGCGCCATCCCGGGGTCGAGCTCGACGACCCCCAAGGGGGTGGCGAAGCCCTTGGCCTCCGGGAGGGCCAGGCCGCGGACCGGCACCCGGTGGGCGGGACCCAGGAGGACCACTTTGCGGATCGTCGTGGCGATCGATGCGAAGGCCGTGAAGGCGCTGGCGGCAATGGGCCCGGAGTAGACGTAGCCGGCGTGCGGGGCGATGACCGCCTTGGGCGCCCGCCGTGGACCCTCGGGCGCCGCCGCCCGCGCCGTGGCCAGAAGCCGGGTGACGGTCTCCGCGAGATCCGCCCGCGACTCCGGGTAGAAGGTGCCGGCGACGGCGGGGGGACGGACGGTGTAGCCGACGGTAGCCATCGCTCGACCAATGTACCGCCGATGCCGGGGGAATGGAAAGCCCCTAAAGCCCTAAAGTTGCCGCCCCGTGAGCCGCCGGGCCAGGAACTCCGCCGCCGCCCCGTAGGCACGGAGCCAGGTGGCGTGGAGCAGCAGGTCGTGCACCTCGTCGGGGAAGACGAGCTGCTCGGTCTCGACCCCCTGCTCGCGGAGAGCCGCGACCAGGCTCACGGTCTCGCTGAAGGGAACGTTCCGGTCGTCGTCGCCATGGATGAAAAGGACGGGCGAGCGCCAGCTCTGGACCGCGGCCATGGGCGAGGACGCGAAGGCGAGCCGAAGGACCTCGGCGTGAGTGGCCGAGCCCTGCTCCGAAATGCGATTGCCGATCAAAGCGGTCCAGTCGTGGACGCCGTGGAAGTCGACCCCGGCGGCGAAGAGGTCCGAGGCGCGGGCGAGGCCCAGGGCGGTCAGATAGCCGCCGTAGGAGCCGCCCCAGAGGCCGATGCGGGTCGGGTCGACGTCGGCGCGGCCGCGCAGGTAGAGCCCTGCCCCCTGCACGTCGTTCCACTCGCTCGCCCCGCTCGGGCCGTAGCCTAGAGCCTCCCGAAACTCCATTCCGTAGCCGATGCCGCTCCGGTAATTGACCGCGAGCACGACGAAACCGCGGCTCGCCAGGTACTGATTGAAGGCATAGGAGTCGTGGTAGTACTCCAGGTAGTGCCAGCCGAGGAGCATCTGGCGGACCGGGCCGCCATGGAAGAAGACCAGGGCCGGCCGCCGTTCGCCGCGGGCGACATCGGAAGGCAGGAAGAGCTGGCCGTGGATGGTGAGACCGTCGGCGGCCGGAAACTGCACGGCCCGGGGGGCGACCAGGCGGTCGGCCGGGAAGCCCGCCGGCAGGGCCTCCGGGGCGAGATCGCGGAGCGTTCTCGCGCTACCGGCGGTGCCGGAGGCGGGGGCGAGCAGGGCCGGCCGCCCGGGACGCCGGGGGTCGGAGTGGAGACAGGCGAGCTTCCCGTCGCTGGTCTCGACCGGCCGCCACTCGATCCCCTCGCCCGGAGTGAGGGCGGCCGGCGTGCCGCCCGCGGCCGCCACCCGGAAGAGGTGCCGGCGGTCGGCGTCGTCTTGGTTGCCGGCGTAGAGCACCTCGCGGCGGGAGGCGGCGAGGGTGGCGTTCTCGACCTCGAAGGGGCCGGGGGTGAGGAGGAGGGGTTCGCCGCCCCCAGCCGGGATCGCCGGGATGGAGTAGAGATGGGTCCAGCCGTCCGCCTCCCAGGGGAACACGAGGCGGCCGTCGGCGCTCCACAGGAGCTGGTCGGGGGAGGCGATCTCCCGGTAGACGCTCCCCTTCCCCGCGCGCGCCCGAAAGACCTCCCGCGTCTCTCCGGTTTTGAGGTCGGCGAGCTGGATCGACCAGGGGGTCCCCGAGCGGCGCGCCTGGAAGCGCAGGAGGTTCTGTGACGCCGGCAGCCGCAGGAAGGCGAGGGAGCGGCCGTCCGGCGACCAGGCCGGCTCCAGGTCGCGGTCGACGCTCGGAGCGAGGAAGGAGAGCGACTTCGCCGCCAGGTCGTAGATCCCGATGAAAGCGTGGTCGCCGCGGTTGCTCTCGAAGACGAGGCGCCCGCCGTCGGGCGACCAGTGCAGGTTGGCGGCCTCGCCGCGGGCATGGACGAGCTGCGCCGGCTCCAGCTTGCCGGCCGACAGCCCGGAAAGGGGAGCCGACCAGATCTGGCCGCCGCGCACGAAGGCGACCCGGTCGCCGCGCGGCGAGACCGCCGGGCCGGAGCCTTCGCCCAGCCGGCGGGGTGCCCCGCCCTCGGCGCTGATCGCGTAGATCGCCTGCTCGGCCCCCGCCGGATCGCTCGTCGGGTTGGGGCGCTCGCCCTTCGCGTTGGCCTCGCCGCCGCGGACATAGAAGAGGGTACGCCCGTCGGGGGTCCAGGCAAGGTCGGAGATCTCTTGTCCGTCGTCGGCCGTGTAGAGGGTGAGCCGGTGCCCGTGGTAGTCCGGCGGCGCGGCCACCCAGACGTTTCTCACCCCGCGCTCCTCGAGCACCCAGGCCAGCCGGCCGCCGGCCGGCGCCGCGGTGAGCTGGGAGGCGAAGGGCGCGCTCATGACCTGCTCCAGGGTGAAGGGCGGCGGGGCGGCGACGGCCGCCAAGGCGATCAGGGCGAGGGCCAGGCAGAGGGTGGCGGCGCGGCAGCGCATGGTAGCGGTCTCCGTAGAAGAGAGAGGGAATTCTATCCTCGATCTCCCGCCGCGGCTGTGCTATCCCCTGGAGGAGGAAGGGAACCACCCACCCCCAGGCGAGCGGATAGGCGGCTCGATGAGGTGGACCCCCCTCCGCAAAACGCGGGGCCCCCTCTTTCGGGTTTGGCGCCCCCTATTCTCAACCCTGGAGCCCTGTCTCTCTGCGGTCGGGCCCCCGGTATCTCGATTTGAAGCTCTGTATCTCGGCGCCGGAGTCTTCGTATCTCGAGTTTGGCGCTGGGTATCTCTGCCTTGGATCTCCGTGTCTCCGGAGTTTAAAGCTCCGTATCTCTGCGCCAGAGCTCCCGTATCTCGAATTTGGCGCTGGCTGTTTCTGCCTTGGAGCTCCGTGGCTCCGGAGTTTGAAGCTCCGGATCTCTGCGCCAGAGTGCCCGTACCTCTGGCTTTGCGCTCCGTGTCTCCAGTTTCGCGCGGCGTGGTCTCCAGGCCCTGCCCGCTGTCGCTGCGGCTGGTATGCTGTCCCTCTGGGAGGACGGCTTAAGTGAACTTTGCGCGGGTCCTAGAAGCGGTTTCCGCTTTCCTCGACGAGAAGGGGCACCCACACGCCCTGATCGGTGGGGTGGCGCTCGCCGCCTATGGGTTCGCCCGTACGACCCTGGACCTCGACTTCGTCCTCAATGGAGAGGCCGAGGAGGACGTCGTCCACTTCCTCGAATCGCTCGGGTACCAGACGGTCCACCGGTCGACCGGCTACTCGAGCCACGTCCATCCCGATCTCCTCTGGGGGCGCGTCGACATCCTCTATGTCCGAGGGGAGACGAGCCGGGAGATCTTCGCCGCCTGCCGGCCCTCCGTGGGGCCTGGGGGTCGACCGGTTCTGCTGCCGAAGCCCGAACACCTGGCCGCCATGAAGGTGCTCGCCATGAAGAACGACCCGGGGCGGACGTTCCAGGAGCTGGCGGACATCCGCTTCCTGATCCGGCTACCGGGCGTGGACCGGCAAGAGGTCCGGGCGTACTTTGATCGCTACGGCATGAGGGAGCGCTTCGATGAGCTCGCGGAAAACAGCTGACCTTCTCTCCCTGGAAAAGGACCTCGGTCTCACCGAGGAGGACCTCCGCGCCCTGCGCGAGAACCGGCCCCAGGCCTGGGTGAACTGGTGGGATCAGCTGACACTGGTCTCCGAGCAGTTCCCGAATGCCGCCGAGGCTCTGCGTCGGCGCCCCACCTTCGAGGGATACGAACCCTTCGAGCTGTGAAACGTGGCGCTCTACCGTGCGCCCATCCGCTCCTCCCTACCTCCCGGCCGCGAGCTCCGCCCGGAGCACCTCCACCGCCTTCTCCAGTTGGCTGTCGCGCCCGGCGAAGAAGTCCTCGGGACGGTTGTCGACCTCCACGTCGGGGGGCACGCCGTAGTTCTCGAGGTTCTGCCCGCCGACGTCCCAGAGGCCGGTGCCCGGGGTGCGGATCTGGGAGCCGTCCATGAGGCGAAAGGCGCCCGTTCCGATGACGGCGCCGTAGGTGGTGACGCCGACGGTCTTCCCCAGTTTGAGCTGACGGAAGCCGGCGGGGAAGACCTCGGCGTCGCTCGTCGAGCGCTCGTTCTGCAGGACGACCATCGGACCGAAGAAACCGCGCTGGGGCCGGGTCACCGTGAGCGAGTCCCGGCCGCGGGTGTATTGGTACTGCCGTTGGCCGAGGACCATCAGCAGCTCCTGATCGATGCCGCCGCCGGGGTTGAAGCGCTGATCGATGACCAAGGCCTTCTTGAAGTGATTGTCCGCGAAGTCGGCCATGAATTTCCGCAAGGCTGCCGGGTTCATCTGGCGGATGTGAAGGTAGCCGATTTCGCCGTTCGACAGCTTGTCGACCTGGGCGCGGTGGTCGTCCACCCATTTCTCGTACTGGAGGGTGGCGTAGCCGCCCGGACCCACGGTTTCGATCCGCGTCGTCCAGGCCCCTTCTGCGGTGGGTTTGGAATTGAGAGTGAGCACAAGCTTCTTGCCGGCCGCCGAGCCGTAGAGGCGCCAGTAATTCTCACCCGCTTGGAGCGGCACGCCGTCCACCGCGAGGAGGAAGTCGCCCACCTTCACCTTGGCGTAGTCACGGGTCGCGGGGCCATTGCGATAGATCGTGGCAACCTTATAGAAGCCCGTCGGGTCAGGCACCAGCTCGAAACCGGGAAAGCGCGTACGGACGGCCGTGGGGTCGGTTTCTCCGCCGCCGCTGATGCCGGTGTGGGAGGCGTTGAGCTCGCCGATCATCTGGCTGATCACCGCATGCAGCTCTTCACGGTCGGCGACGTCTCCGAGGAGCGGCTCGTAGAGCGCTCTCGCCGCCGTCCAATCGGCACCGTGCATCGCCTTATCGTAGAAACGGTCGCGCATGACGCGCCACGCTTCGGCGAAGATCTGCCGCCGCTCCCGGTCGAGGTCGACCTCCAAATGCAGGGTGAAATCCAGCCGGTGGCGGACCGTCTCGGTCCGCCCCGAGCGCGAGGAGCCGCTCCCCGCCCCCCCCGACGCCGAGTCTCCGCCCGTGGACGACCCGACCGGCGCCGTCCACAGGGCGTTGCCCTCGCGGTAATAGATCGACCTGCCGTCCTTGGCGAAACGCAGGGCGGAAATCCCGGCGCCGGGCGCTCCCGCCGGCGCGTCCTCGGCGTCGTCCTCCTGCTCGGACTGCGCGATCCGCCGCAGCTCGTCGCCGTTCTCCTGGACCGTGTAGAGCGCGAAGGCGGGCCGCCCGTCGACCTCGCCGGAGGTGACGAGCGCATACAGTTGGCCGTCGGGCGAGGGCACTGCGGTGACGACGTTGTCCCCGAGGTGCGTCACCTGGCGAAACCGG
>JAXDLD010000075.1:0-7840 GCA_034666805.1 Acidobacteriota bacterium | reverse complement strand
CTCCTGGACCTCCAACCCGGCCTACAAGCGTTCCCTGGTGCGCTACCGGGCGAGCGGCGACCAACAGTGGAAGCTCGTCGACACGACGGGCACATCGGTGACCCTCACGGGTCTCACGACGGGGAAGACCTATACCTACCAAGTGATGGCCGGCTGCAAGGATGCGACCGGCAAGGAGACGGCGCCCTCGCTCTATACCGTGGCGGCGACCTTCAATACCTGAGGAGTCGGAGAGGGAGAGGTCCTTTGGGGACTCTCCCCCTTCGATCGCCGGGGCTCGATGCTAGGATCGCAGCATGCCCAAGTTCCCTTTCCCGTTCCACCCGATCCGCGAGAGCCTCTACTCGCCCGACGAGCTGGTCGCTGGCTTCGATCCGGCGCGCCCGGCGAGCTACGCCGAGACGCGGGACTTCCGCATCTACCAGCAGTACGTCGCGGCCGGGCGCTCGGCGCCGAGCGACTACTTTCCGGCGATGATGCAGTCGCTCCACGACAACTCGATCACTCTCGCCGTCCATGAGTACCTCGAATCCTCGTCCGCCAAGGCGGTGGGGATCATGGGCGGGCACGACCTCGACCGCGACTCCGATTCCTACCGGAAGGTCGCCCGTCTCGCCTATGCCCTGGCGCGCCAGGGTTTCACCCTGCTCTCCGGCGGCGGCCCGGGCGCCATGGAGGCGACCCACCTCGGCGCCCTGCTGCAGCACGAGGGGGAGGCGGACCTGGAGGCCGCCCTCGCCGAGCTAGCGGCCCAGCCCAAGCTCCCGGCCAACTTGAAGAACGTGATCGATCAGAATGGCTTCCTCGACGAGGCGCTCGTCGAGCAGGCGCACGCCTGGATGCTGCCGGCCTGGCACATCTTGAAGACCGTGCGGAAGCCTGGGGAGAGTGTTGCCATCCCCACCTGGCTCTACGGGCACGAGCCGACCAGCCCGCTCGCCACCCACATCGCCAAGTATTTCCAGAACAGCATCCGCGAGGACGGTCTCCTGACCGTGGCCACCCACGGCGTCATCTACGCCGAGGGCCGCGCCGGCACGCTGCAGGAGATCTTCCAGGACGCGAACCAGAACTTCTACCGCCTGTTCGGCCACTTCAGCCCCATGACCTTCTACGGCGGCGACTACTGGACGCGGCAGATCCCCGCCGTGCCGGTGCTCCAGGCGCTCTTCCCGCCGGAGGACTTCGCGCGCTACGTCCTCGTCACCGACGATCCCGAGGCGATCGTCGCCTTCTTGGTCCACCACCGGGATCCCGAGACCCCTTCGGAGCGGCTGGGGCGGTACATCGAGAAGAAAGAGGTGCGCAGGGGCTGAGGTCATCTATTAGTATGGTCTCGGCAAAGCCGATTCGGCATCCCGCTCCGCCCTCTCGAGGAGTTCCCATGGCCACTGTCCTCCGTTCGAGCTTCACCCGCCGCCTCCGACTCGTCACGCTCCTTGCCGCTGGTGTCCTGGCCGGTCTGCTGCTGCCGGCCCGCCCGGCCGCCGCCCAGGACGCCCCCGCCGGAGACAACTCCACCGCTGCCGCCGCCTACCGCACGCCGCCCAAGGTCCTGGTCGACCTGACCGACGCGCCGCGGACGCCGCAGGTGCAGCTCGACCCGTCCCGGCAGTGGCTGCTGGTGCTGCCCTACCAGAGCCTGCCGTCGATCGCCGAGCTGGCCCAGCGCGAGCTGCGGCTGGCCGGCCTGCGGATCGATCCGCAGGCCAACGGATTGAGCCGCCGGCAGTTCTACACGGGGATGAAGCTCGTGCATCTGGCGGACCGCGCCGAGCGGGCGGTCACCGGCCTGCCGGAGGCGCCCCGGATCGGCGGCGTGAGCTGGTCGCCGGACGGCGCCCACGTCGCCTTCACCCTCACCCGCAAGGAGGGGATCGACCTCTGGGTGCTGGACGTGGCGTCGGGGAAGGCGCGGCGGGTGGGGAACGTCGCCTTGAGCCTGGTCCTCAACTCCGCTCCGGCCTGGCGGTCCGACGGCAAGGCGCTCTTCTGCGCGCTCGTGCCGGAGGGCCGCGGGGCGGAGCCGCCCGCGCCGGAGGTGCCGCCCGGCCCCGTGGAGCAGGAGACGGTGGGCCGCGCCGCGCCGGCCCGGACCTACCAGGATCTCCTGAAGAACAGCTATGACGAGGCTCTCTTCGAGCACTACGCGACCGTGCAGCTCGCCCGGATCGACCTCGGCGGCCCCGACGGCCTCGACGGCACGGTGATCCGGCTCGGCAGCCCCGGCCTGCGGCGGCTGACTCCGTCGCCCGACGGCAAGTACCTGCTGGTCGAGACCGTCCACCGCCCCTACTCCTATCTCGTGCCGCTCGAGCGCTTCCCGCGGCGGATCGAGATCTGGGATGCGAACGGCGCTCCGGTCAAGGAGGTCGCCGACCTGCCGCTCCGGGAGCAGGTGCCGATCTCCTTCGACAGCGTGCCGGCGGGCCCGCGGAGCATCCACTGGCGCTCCGACGCCCCCGCCACCCTCGCCTGGATCGAGGCGCTCGACGGCGGCGACGCCGGCAAGAAGGCGGACCTCCGCGACCGCATCGACCTCCTGGCCGCCCCCTTCGCCGATCCGCCGCGGGCCCTCGCCACCCTTGGCTATCGCGCGGAGGACGTGAGCTGGGGCCGGGGCGACCTCGCGCTCGTCACCGAGCGCTGGTGGAAGACCCGCCGCACCCGCACCTGGATCGTCCAGCCCGACGCCGCGCCGGGCACGGCTCCCGAGCTCCTCTTCGATCGCTCTTTCGAGGATCGCTACAGCGATCCCGGAGAGCCGCAGACGAAGCGGAATGCCTATGGCCGTCCGGTCCTCCTGACGGCGAACGGCGGGAAGACCCTCTTCTTCGCCGGGATCGGCTCCTCACCCGAGGGGGAACGGCCGTTCCTCGACGCCCTGGATCTCTCCGGGAAGGCGCCGCGCCAGCCGAAGCGGCTCTTCCACTCGGCGTCGCCCTACTTCGAGCTGCCGGTCGACCTCCTGGACGATGCGGGGAAGAGCCTCCTCGTTCGCCGCGAGTCGCCCACCGAGCCGCCGAACTATTTCGTTCGCGACCTGACCGGGGGGAAGTTGCGTCCGGTCACCGCCTTCCCCAACCCGGCGCCGCAGCTCGCCGGCGTGCACAAGGAGGTGATTCACTACCGCCGCGCGGACGGGGTGGAGCTCTCGGCGACCCTCTACCTGCCCGCCGGCTACAAGGCGGCGGATGGGGCGCTCCCGGTCCTCATGTGGGCCTACCCCCAGGAGTTCAAGAGCACCGCCGCCGCCGCCCAGGTGACCCCTTCGCCCTACCGCTTCGAGCAGATCAACTGGTACTCGCCCATGATCTGGGTCACCCGCGGCTACGCCGTGCTCGACAACCCCGGGATGCCGATCGTCGGCGCCGGGGAGGTGGAGCCCAACGACACCTACGTCCAGCAGCTCGTGGCGGACGCCCAGGCGGCGGTCGACGAGGTGGTGCGGCGCGGGGTGGGCGACCGCAACCGGATCGCCATCGCCGGGCACTCCTACGGCGCCTTCATGACCGCCAACCTCCTCGCCCACTCGCGCCTCTTCGCCACCGGCATCGCCATGAGCGGCGCCTACAACCGGACGCTCACCCCCTTCGGCTTCCAGTCCGAGGAGCGGTCGCTCTGGCAGGCTCCCGCGGTCTACACCGAGATGTCGCCCTACCAGCACGCCGACAAGGTGGCAGCCCCGGTCCTCTTGGTCCACGGCCAGGCCGACAACAACCCGGGCACCGACCCGGTGCAGAGCGAGCGGTTCTACAACGCGGTCAAGGGGTTGGGTGGCACCGCGCGGCTCGTGCTTTTACCTTATGAGAGCCACACGTATCGGGGACGGGAGTCGATTCTTCACCTGCTTTGGGAGATGGATCGGTGGCTGGATGTGCACTTGAAAAATGCGCCTCCGGCCGCTGCTCCCGCGAAGGCTCCGTAGGGCGGGAAGTCGGTAGGAGCGACGACTAAGCGGGGGCCAGCGCCGCCGGAGATAAATCTCCGGGCTATGAGTTGCGCTGGATGAATCCAGCTTTGCGATGGCGGGAGTTTGAGGCGAAGTTTCGCTAGTTTGCGCGATGGTGTCTACGGCGTGCATGCAATCCATGACGGGGACCCTGCCTGTCGTGATGGCGTGCATGCTCCGATCCGTTTCGGATGTGGTTTGAAGGAGGATCGGATGGCGGAGACGAAGGATCGAGTGGTGATCGTGACCGGGGCGGCGGCGGGGATCGGCCGCGCTACGGCGCTGCGCTTCGCCCGCGAGGGGGCGCAGGTGAGCGTTTGGGATATCGCCGAGGAGCCTCTCGCCAGGGTGGCGGAGGAGATCCGGGCGGCGGGGGGCGAGGCGCTCGCCCAGCGGGTCGACGTCGCCGACGCTCAGGCGGTCGAGGAGGCGGTCGCCGCCGTCTTCTCGCTCTGGGGGCGGATCGATATCCTCGTCAACAACGCCGGGATCGTCCGCGACGCCCAGCTCGTCAAGTGGAAGGACGGAGCGGCGCTCTCGCGGATGACGGAGGCCGAGTTCGACTCGGTGATCGCGGTCAACTTGAAGGGGGTCTTCCTCGTCACCCGCGCCGTGGCGCCGCGGATGATCGCCGCCGGTTCCGGGGTGATCCTCTCCGCCAGCTCGGTCGTCGGCCTCTACGGCAACTTCGGCCAGACCAATTACGCGGCGACCAAGGGCGGGGTCATCAACATGACCAAGACCTGGGCCAGGGAGCTCGGCCGCCACGGCATCCGGGTCAACGCCGTGGCACCCGGCTTCATCGATACAGGGATGGTCGCCGCCATCCCCCCCAAGGTAGTCGAGGGGATGGTCGCCCACACCCCGCTCGGCCGCCTCGGCCGGCCGGAGGACATCGCCGAGGCCTACTTCTGGCTGGCGTCGGACGCCGCCGGCTTCGTCCACGGAGCGGTGCTGCCGGTCGACGGCGGCCTCGTGATCGGGACCTGAGCGCCGCCGGACCGGGTGAGACGCGCCATCTTTTTCGGCTCGTCCGCCAGGGCCGCGGCCATCAGCTTGTCGAGGTGACCGCTGACCCGGATCAAGGAGAGCTCCTTGGGATCGAGGCAGACGACATAGAGGTCGCGGATCACCTCGGTGTTCGCACCGCGATAGAGCACCCAGGTGTGCTCGTCCTTCTCCTCGCTCCGCACCATGAGGGTCCAGCCCTCCTCGTGCAGCCGGTGCTCAAGCTTCTCCGGCAGCCGGAAGCCGGCGAGCGAGGGGAGCGAACGGACCTTGTAGGTCGCGATCTCGACCCCCGAGATGGCGCGGAAGAGCGCCATGTCCTTCTCGTCGTCCTTGTCGTGATCGAACCCGGCGAGCCGGCGGACGAGCCCAAGGGAGAAGCGGCCGAGGTGGAGGTGATCCTCGGGCACGAAGCGGGCGCCGGGGAGCTGGCGCTCGATCTCCCCGCGCACCTCTTCGGCCGAGGGGGGGCCGGCGCAGGCGGCGAGGGCCGCGGCGGCGACGAGGAGGAAGAGGGGGGCGGCGGTTTTCACGTGCATGGCGAGTCTCCGTGCGAGTAGGAGTGAGGCGACGATCAGCCGGGGTGCTTGGGGTCCCGGGGCTTCTCTTTTCCCTTGGGCGCGAGCCGGTCGAGCTGATGGACGTGGAGGCCGCTGCCGATGCGGCCGATCTGGGCGGGGTCCAGGCGGCCGACGATGTTGACGACCGAGGCCTCCTTGCCGGGCTCGAACGCGAGGACCGCGAGGCCCACGATCTCCCCCCGGACCTGCTTGGTGTAGATGTAGGTCTCGTCCCCCTTCTCCCGCGTCCGCACCACGGCCGTCCACCCCTGGCTCTCCAGCCAGTGGACGGTCTGGTCGAGCTTGGCGCGGACCTTCGCGGGATCGGCCGCGGTGAGCGGCGCCACCTGCACCCGGATCGCCTGGAGGCCGGAGACGAGCCGCGAGAACTCGGGGTCGTCCTCGCTGGTGGCCGAGGCGACGAGCTTCAGGAGCGCCCCTTCGAGGTTGATCTCGGTCGTCAGGTCCTTGCGCGAGAAGATCTCGAGCTCGTCGAAGGGCACCGCGCCGGGAGAGGCGTCCGGTCCGGGTGTGGCCCGGGCAGCGGCGGCGCCCCCCCCGAGGAGGACGAGGAGGCAGAAGAGGCAGAGGGTGGCTCGGGTATGCATCGTCAGCTCCCTTGTCTTGGGGCGGAATCGGGTCTGAGACCTGGCATTTCCTGGAGCGAGCGGGAGAGGCTGCGCGCCGCCGGGGCCACGAGGTGCTCGGGGAGAACCTCGTCCTTGATCTCGAGCCCGGCCCGCCGGCTCGCCCGGCCGACGTAGGCGAGGGCGTAGCGTGCCTCCGCCGTCGCCCGCGCGACCTCCAAGGGCGTGGGCCGCGCTGGCTGCGATGCCCGGGGGCTCCGCAGCTCGAAGAGCAGGAGCGTGCCGAGGAGAACGAGGACGAGCGCTGCCGCCAGGGCGGCGAAACGGGACCGCCAGGAATGCGGGGCCGGCTCGCGTGCGGGCCGCGCGAAGGGCAGCACCGGCATCTCCGGGGTGGCCGCGGCCCGCACTCGCGCCAGCACGGCCGGTGGGGCGTCGAGCTCGGGCAGCTCGCGCAGGCCGCCTTGGAGAGCCTGGGCGAGGCGCAGCTCGGCGGTGCAGGCGGGGCAGCGGGCGGCGTGCTCGCGCAGCCGTTCGGCCTCGGCCGGCGGCAGCTCGCCGTCCAGATAAGGCTCCAAGAGCGCCAGGGCCGCCGCGCAGTCGTCAGGCCGGGTGGGCATCGCCGTACATCTCCTTCCACTGCTCGCGGAGCCGCTGTCGTCCGCGGTGGATGTAGACGCGGACGGTGTTGAGCGGCAGGTCGAGCGTGTCGCTGATCTCCTGATACTGGAAGTCCTGGACCTCGCGCAGGATGAGGATGCTCCGGTAGGGCTCTTCGAGTCGGCCGAGAGCGGCGAGCAGCCGGCGCTGGAAGTCGGCCGCCTCCGCGAGAGCCGCCGGGCCGGGCGCCTCGCTCGCCGCCGCCTCCGCCACCTCCGGATCGAGGTCGGAGGCCACCACCGCGGCGGCGGTCCGCCGTTGCCGGAGCCGGTCGTAGCAGGCGTTCCGGGTCACCCGCAGCAGCCAGGCACCGAGCCGCTCGGGGTCGAGCCCGTCGGCGTTCCGCCAGAGCCGGATCAGCACCTCCTGGGTCACGTCTTCGGCCTCCTCACGTTGACCGAGGAAGTAGCGGGCGAAGGTGAACACCCGGCGCTGGTAGCGTAGGACGACCTCCTCGATCCCCGTCGTCATCCTCCCTACAGAACGGATTCGGGGAGCCGAGAGTTACAGGGGCGCGCTCACCCCCGCGGCCGGAACCGGTCCGCGGCCTTGCAGAGCGCCTTGATCCGCTGCTTCTCGCGCTCTCGGGCCTGGATGTCCGTCCTGGCGCGGAGCTGCTCGACCTCGCGCTCGAGCTTCCGGTAGCTCGCGAATCGTTCCGGATCGAGGGTCCCGTCCGCGACTGCGGCGCCGACGGCGCAGCCGGGCTCGCCCTGGTGCCGGCAGTCGCGGAAGCGGCAGCCCTGGGCGAGGGTCTCGACGTCGGAGAAGGCGGCTTCCACCCCCTCCCCGGCATCCCAGAGCTGCAGCTCGCGCATCCCGGGGGTGTCGAGGACGAGGCCCCCCCAAGGGGTGGGGAAGAGCTCGCGGCGGGTCGTGGTGTGGCGGCCGCGGTCGTCGCCTTCGCGGACCTCGTTCGTCCGCTGCACCTCGCCGCCGAGGATGCGGTTGACGAGGGTCGACTTGCCGACCCCCGAGGAGCCGAGGAGGCCGACCGTCGCGCCCGCCGGGAAGTAGACGGCGAGCGCCTCGACCCCCTCGCCCGTCCGCGCGCTCACCCGGTGAATGGGCAC
>JAXDLD010000074.1:0-10311 GCA_034666805.1 Acidobacteriota bacterium | reverse complement strand
CGCCGCAGCCGCCGCAGAGCGGGATCATCCCGTTCCCGGCGGAGACGCAGTCGACGGCGGTGGGTGGTGCGGCCTTCCCGGTGCCGTTCCGTTTCGGTTGGATCTTCCTCAACCTGAACACGACGGTCGCCGCGGCTGGCAGCGTTCCGCCGGAGGATCCGGCGGCTGCGCAGGCTTGGGTGGAAGCGGTGATGAGCGCGCTGGGCCGTTACAGCGTGGGCTTCGACGCCATCAAGCTCGACAGCGCCTGCACCGCGAACCACACGCGGATCGGCGGCTAAGCAGTAAGCAGGTTCCCAGGGTGGGTCCGGCCCGCGCGTCGGACCCACCCGAACCGTTAGGTGTCGTTAGGAGTGGTTTTGATTCAAGTCGTGCAGCAGGAGGAGTCCCACCGATGAGCAGACCGTCCACCCGTGTCTCCGGTTCCCTAACGATGCCCCGCCGTAAATGGCTGGCCTTCGCGACCGTCCTCTCCGCCGTTTTCCTTGTTGGCGGGCTGCCGCTGGCGGCGCAGACGTGTGACCGTTCCGGGTGCGGCACCAGCTCTTGCGCGACGCCGGCGAAAGCGGCACCGCGCAACCTGTGGGGAGAGCTTCAGCCGGTCGATGTCGGCCAGCTGCCGCCGGGCCGCGACTCCACCGGCTTCAACGAGTTCGGACAGCAGTACTCGTCCTACCCCTGGTTCACCGGGATCGACATCGAGAACGGCTACGCTCTCATGTCTCTCGCCTATGGCCTCCAGATCTGGGACCTCCATGGGGATCCGGCGAACCCGTCCGTCCTGGGCAAGCTCTCCTACCTGAACTTCCCCACCTGGACCGACAGCGCCGAGGACAAGTGGCCTCTCGTGGCGGTCGACGCACCGGCGGGGGTCGACAACATCGCGGCCGTCGTCGGCCACTCGGGGATCGGCATCGCCATCGTCGACCTGAACGACAAGACGAGCCCGCGGGTCTTGTACCAGAACGATGAGAAGCAGGGCGAAGAGGTCTACACCGCTACGATCGGAGGGGCGCAGTACGCCTTCATGGCCGCCTCGGGCGGCAACCCGGGGGGCGGGCTCTACATGTACAACATGAGCCAGGCGCGGCAGTACGTCCGCTGCCGGGAGGCGCTCCCGGCGCCCGGCGAGGTGGTGCAGTGCCCCAACGTCTTCATGGGCCGGCTGGGGAACCGGAATCCGGCCTACTACGTCCACGGTGTCGACAACTTCGTCGTGGCCTCCTCCGGTTCCGGCAGGGGAATCGACATCTGGGACGTTTCGAACCCCTTGAGCCCGCAGCTCAAGCTCAACGCTCTCGGCAGCCAGGCGGTCTACGGCGTGGCGATGTGGAAGGGCAACAACAGCCACTACTACCTGGGCCTGCGCACCGACACCCAGGGGCAAATCTACGACGTGAGCTGTGTCGCCGGGAGCTGCGGCGGTCTGGGTGGCCCGATCTGGTCGCAGACCATGGACACGGGCACGGCGAACTTCTTCGTCACCCTCTCGCAGGCCGGCGGGACCCCCTTCCTCTACTTCGGCTCCGACAACAAGTGCCAGGGGAGCAGTCAGCGGGAGTGGCTCTTCGACGTCAGCAATCCGGCGGCTCCGCACGACATCAGCCCGGCCACCGGCTACTGGGGCTGGTACTACCGGGGCGGGGCGACCGGCTTCAACAACATGATGCCGCGGCGGGGGAAGTTCAACGGCTCCTACTTCTACCGTGCCGCCCTCTCCATCTTCGACATCCACCAGCGGACCGGCGGGGTCCCCCCCGTGCCGGACTTCAGCTGGTCGCCCAACCCGGCATACTCCGGGGCCGGGAACCCGGTGACGTTCACCGATCTCTCGAGCGGCTCGCCGATCACCGGCTATCTCTGGTCCTTCTCGGGCAGCGCTGGCCCCAGCATCGCGACCTCTACCTCCGCGAGCCCGGTCGTCACCTTCTCTTCGCCCGGCACGGCGACTGTCACCCTGACGACTACGAACGCGGCGGGCCCGGCGCTCGCCCCGATCACCAAGATCGTGACCGTCGCGAATTCGGCGCCGGCCATCGCCAGCATCGCGGTCGCCCCCAATCCGGCGACCCTCTGCCAGCCGGTCACCTTCACGGGGAACGGCGTGACCGGCCAGCCGACCCTCAACTCGACCTGGGTGGTCAGGAGCGACACGACCCAGGCCATCACCGCCTCAGGCAATGGGACGTCCCTCGTATGGACGCCCCCCAGCAGCACCTCGCCGGGCAGCTATACCGGGACCCTCACCACCAGCAACGGCTTAGGCAGCGTCGCGAAGAGCGTCGGAGTGACGATCAACAGCCTGCCGGCGCTCCAATTCACCGGCAGCGCGACCCCGACGGCGGATCCTTTCCCTGCCGGGACGGTGCAGTTCCACGCCCCGGCGAGCCTGGGCGCCACGACCTGGACCTGGGACTTCGGTGACGGCATCTCGGACGCGACCCAGGGGGCGAATCCGACCCACACCTATCAGACGACGGGCAACAAGAACGTCGTGGTCAGGATCTCGAACTGCGTGAGCGGCGACGCGAGCGCGCTCGCCAGCCAGACCCTGACGATCAACATCCAGCAGACCACGCCGCTCGCGGCGTCGTTCCAGCCGAACCTCTTCTGTCAGTTCGGCCAGTGCTTCGCGACGGTGGGGGTGCCGGTGAACTTCACCGACAACTCGACCGGAGCGCAGCTCTGGGACTATGACTGGACCCACACCGGGTCCGACCCGGCGACCTGCGGCAACTTCACGGACACGGCTCATACCTCGGCGGTCGGCGCCCATACCTACACGGCCACGGGGAACTTCCAGCCCTGCCTGCGGGTGCGGCGCGGGAACGAGCAGAGCGTTCAGGTGGGGCCGGTCATCAACGTCAGCAGCGCGAACCCGCCCACGATCAGCATCACCGGATCGACGCTCGCCCAGACCGGTCAGATCCTGGGCTACTCCGGCTCGGCCAACAACTGCGCTCCGGATCCGGCCGGTTGGAGCTGGACGATGATCGGCGGGACCCCGAGCAGCGGCTCGGGCAGCGCCATCACCGTGGCCTATGCGACCGCCGGAACCTACACCATCACCGTCACCAACTCGGGCTGTTCCGGCGCCTCGGGAGGCACGCTCTCCGTCGTCGTCTCCACTCCGGGTGATGGTGGTGGCGGTGGGGGCGGCGGTGGCGGTGGTGGCAGCCTGGCGGCGGCCTTCGGCTTCTCGCCGGGCGCGCCCGGCGTCGGCCAGGCCGTGACCTTCGACGGCAGCTCGTCGACCGGCGGGCCGACCCAGTACAGCTGGAGCTTCGGCGACGGCGGTAACGGGAGCGGCACGGCGATCTCGCACACCTACAACGCGCCGGGGACCTACTCGGTCACCTTGACGATCACCAAAGCCGGTCAGGGGGTGGGCTGCTTCTCGGGCATCTGCGCCAGCGACCTGACGAAGACCGTGGTGGTCGGCGGCGGCTCTTTAGGCGCCGCGTTCACGGTCTCGCCGGGCGCCCCGAACGCGGGGCAGGCGGTCACGTTCGACGCCAGCTCGGCCACCGGCAATCCCAGCCAGTACAGCTGGACCTTCGGCGACGGCAGCAACTCGACCGGCAAGATCGTCCTGCACGCCTTCGCGACCACGGGGACCTATCCCGTCAAGCTGACGGTTTCGGCCCCCGGCACCGGTGCCGGCTGTTCCTCCGGAACCTGTGTGAGCGAGGTCACGAAGCAGGTGATCGTCACCGCTCCGCCCCTGGACGCCAGCTTCCAGAGCAGCGCCCAGTGCGTGGCCCAGTTCGGTTTCAACCAGTGCAATGCCCAGACGGGCGCGAGCGTCAGCCTGACCGCCAATACGAGCCAGGCGACGAGCTATGCCTGGGACTTCGGCGACGGCACGACCGGGAGCGGCCGAGCGGTCAATCACATCTGGGGCCAGCCGGGCTCCTACTCGGTGCGGCTGACGGTCGCCAACGCACAGACGAACGCGGTCCAGGTGACCCTCTTCGTCCTTACCGGTCCGCCGGTGGTCGTTCCGCCGGTGACGCCGCCGCCCCCACCGCCCCCGCCCAAGGTGGCGGTCACCCCGGTGCTCCTGCCCTGGGTGGCGCAGAACCGCGGCGTGCTCGTGCAGACGAGCGACCTCTACATCCATAACCCGGGCACCGAGCCCGTCGACGTGACCCTCGAGTTCCGCAAGCGCGGGACGCCGGACGTGAACCCGCCGCGGGCGACGATCACCATCCAGCCCGGGCAGACCCAGTTCAACGCCGACGTGCTGGGGAACCTCTTCAACCGGGAGAACCTGACGGGCTTCATCTCCCTCGCGGTCTCCAAGGGCACCACCCAGCCGATCGTCACGTCCTTTAATACCGTCACCCATGCGGATGGGACGAAGTTCGCCCAGGCCGTCTCCGGTATCCCGATGCCTCCGACCCCGAACGCCTTGACCACGGCGCAGGTGCAGAACCTGGTCGCCTTGAGCGACAACAGCGACCGTACCGCGGTCTTCGGCATCACCAACCCGGGTTCCTCGGCGGCCACCTATCACCTGAGCTTCTTCGACAAGCAGGGTAAGGAGATCGGCCAGCCCTCCGACCTCGTGCTCTCGCCCTTCGGTCAACGGCAGTTCCAGTTGAAGGAGATCCGCAGCACCTTCGGCATCTCCGGGACCGATGACTACCGAGTCAAGGTCGAGACGACGGACGGCGGCCAGTTCTTCCCCTATGACTCCGACCTGCGGAACGGGTCGAACGACCCCTCGTACTTCGGCGCCGGCTCAGGAAAGAGCTCGAAGGTCTACATGATCGGCGCGCTCAGCACTCGGGATCCGGCGGGCAACGTCTGGAAGACCGACCTGGTCCTCGCGAACCTCGCCGACACGGCCATGCCGGTGACCCTCGGCTTCAGCCGGATCGGCCTGCGGAGCACGCCGGAGCGCCCGGTCACGATCACCCTCCAGCCCGGTCAAACCCAACGGCTGGCCAACGTGATTTCCGACAAATGGAAGATCGACGACGCCACGGGCGTGTTGACCGTCCAGAGTGCCGGTGTCTCGGGGGTTTACCCGGTCGTGCAGGGTGAGAGCTACGACAACAGCCATGTCAACCATTACGGCCAGGTCATGACGGCGTTCACCGAGGCCGATGCGGCCGGACCGGGGCAGGTCCACTACCTGGTGGGCCTGCGGCAGAACGCGGACTACCGTTCGCAGCTCTGGCTGTTCAACCCCGGGACCGACAGCGGTTCCTACGACCTGATCTACCGGGCCCTCGACGGCTCGATCCTCGGTCAGATCAAGAATTTCACCGTGTCGGCCGGCACGACCCGGCAGGTCCGCCCGGTGGACAACCCGCTGCCGGCCAAGGGCGTGGTTGGCGGTTTCACGGTGCAGATCGTGGTGCACTCCGGCAAGGTGCTCGCCGGTGCCCAGGTGGTCAACACCGTCACCAACGATCCCGCCTACGTGAGCGGCAAGACCCAGTAGTCGAAGCGCTCTCGTGAGATCGACAGGCCGCCGGGCTCCCGCCCGGCGGCCTTTTTCATTTCGGCTCCTCCCCCTATTTTCTTCCAACCCATTCCATGCTAAGGTCACATAGCAAAAGTCGTATGTAAAAGTCAGTCCTGCCTCTCGACAGGCGAGGAGGGTCGCACGATGACGGCTTCAGCCGAATCGGCCGGCCGCCCGCAAGTGGCGTTCGGCTGCGCGTTGCTCTGTTCCCTGGTCCTGGCCACGGCTCTCCCTAGAGGGCTGGTGGCGGCCACCTGTGATCGTACCGGCTGCGGCCTGATCAGCTGCGGCAGCCCGGCGGTGCCGACTCCACAGTCCATGTGGGGAGAGTTGCAGCCGGCCGATTCCGGCCCGCTGCCGCTCGGCCGCGATTCCACGGCCTTCGACGAGTTCCAGCAGTACTACAGCTCGTTCCCCTGGTTCACGGGGCTCGATATCCAGAACGGCTATCTCGTCAGCGGCCTGGCCTATGGCCTCCAGGTCTGGGACCTGCACAGCCATCCCGAAAATCCCGATGCCCTAGGGAAGCTCGACTTCAGCAAGTTCCCCGTCTGGGTGGACAGCGCCGAGGAGAAGTGGCCCATCCAGGATCTCTCCATGCCGGCGGGCGATGACACGATCGCCGCCCTCGCGGGGCACGCGGGGATCGGGCTCGCGATGGCGGACTTAAGCGACAAGTTCAAGCCCAAGTTCCTTTACCAGAGTTACAAGAAGAACGGAGAAGAGGTCTACGCGACGACGATCGGCGGTACGGAGTACGCCTTCCTGGCGGCCTCCGGGGGGAATCCCACCGGCGGCGTGTTCGTCTACAACATGAGCCAGGCGCGCCAGAACCCCGGCTGCGCCGAATCGTTGCCCTTCATCGGAGACCCTACCTGCTCGGGTAACGTCTACGTGGGGAGGATCGGGAACCGCGCCTCGGTCTCCTTCCTCCATGGCGTCGACAACTTCATCGTTCTCGCCTCCGGCGCGGGCAGCGGTTTCGAGATCTGGAACGTGGCCAATCCAGCGCAACCGAGCTTGGTGCTCAGCGCTCTCAACGACATTCCGGCCTGCCGGTTCGACCTGCGCAGCGTCTACGGTGTCGCCCTGTGGAAAGACTCCAGCAACCACTACTACCTCGGCCTCCGTACCGAGAAGTACAACTGCAACCTGCAGAGAAACGTCAACGAGGCGCGGGTCTACGACGTGAGCTGCATCACGGGAACCTGCACCGGACTGGGCAACCCGCTCTTCTCGCAGGAGCTCGACAGCGGGACCTCGAGCTATTTCGTCACCTTCTCGCGCAGCCAGAACACCCCCTTCCTCTACTTCGGCTCGGACGACAAGTGCCGGGGAGGCAGCCAGCGGGAGTGGCTCTTCGACGTCAGCAACCCCTCGGCCCCGCGGGACATCACGCCGGCCACCGGCTACTGGGGCTGGTACTACCGCGGCGGCTCGACCGGCTTCAACAACACGATGCCGCGCCGCGGGAAGTTCAACAACGAGTACTTCTACCGCAGCATGCTGTCGCTTTTCGACATCCACCGGCACACGGCCGGAGTGGCGCCCACGGCGAGCTTCACCTGGCCGCTGGGGGAGATCTATCCGGGCACCCCGGTGCTCTTCCAGGACACCTCGGCGCCGTCCCCGAGCACCTGGACCTGGACGTTCAGCGACGCCGCGGCGGGCGCGGCACCGCCGCCCAATCCCTAAGGAGCCTCCTGCGATGACTCCAACGACCGGATCGGCCGGAGGCCCGCGGGTGGTGCTGCGCCGCGCGGTGCTCTTTTTCCTGGCTCTGGCCGCCGTTCTCCCGCCAGGTCCGGCCGCGGCCCAGACCTGCGACCGTTCCGGCTGCGGCCTGATCGCCTGCGGCACTCCGGCGAGGCCGGTGCCGCAGAGCTACTGGGGAGAGCTGCAGCCGGCCGATCCGAACCCCTTACCTCTCCTGCGCGACGCCACGGCCTTCGACCAGTTCGGGCCGCCGCCACAGAACCTGTACTCCCTGGCCAACTGGTACATGGGGGTCGACCCCCAGAACGGCTATCTCTTCACCGCCATGGGGTACGGCCTGGACGTCTGGGGCCTCCGAACCCATCCTGACAACCCTGAGCTCCTGGGGAAGCTCTCCTACACCAGCTTCCCGGTCTGGGTGGACGACGGCGAGGAAAAGTTGCCCCTCCAGGACGTCGCGGCGCCTCCGGGTGTCGACTCGATCGCCGCCATGGCGGGACGGGTGGGCATCGGGCTCGCGATCGTCGACCTCACCGAGAAGACGGCCCCGCGCATCCTCTATCAGAGCTACAAGAAAAACGGTGAGGAGGTCTACGCCGCGACCCTGGGCGGCCAACCCTACGCCTTTCTGGCGGCGTCGGGAGGGACTCCGGGCGGCGGGGTGTTCGCCTACGACATGAACCAGGCGCGCCAGTACTTCGGCTGCGCCGAATCGGCCCCTGCCGCTGGCGACCCCGGCAGTTGCCCGGGTGTCTACCTGGGCAAGATCGGAAATCGGTCCTCGGTCTCCTTCATCCATGGGGTGGACAACTTCATCGTCTTTTCCTCCGGCGCCCTGGGCGGCCTGGAGATCTGGAACGTGGCCGACCCGCGGAACCCCCGGCAGTTGCTCTCGACTTTCGACGAGCCCCCGGTTTGCACGTACGACCTGCGGGCCATCCATGGCGTCGCGATGTGGAAGGGCGCAACCGGCCGTTACTACCTCGGCCTGCGCAAGGAGAAGTACAGCTGTGCTCAACAGCGCGCCGTCAACGAGGCGCAGATCTACGACGTGACCTGCAACCTCGCCGGGACCTGCAACAGCCTCCGCAGCCCGATCTTCTCGCAGGAGCTCAACACCGGGACTCCCACCTACTTCGTGACCTTTTCGACCAGTAATGGTACCCCCTACCTCTACTATGGGTCCGACGACAAGTGTCGCGGCGGCAGCCAGCGGGAGTGGCTCTTCGATGTCAGCAACCCGGCGAGCCCGCGGGACATCACGCCCCGGACAGGCTATTGGGGCTGGTACTACCGGGGCGGCTCGACCGGCTTCAATGGCGTGATGCCGCGCCGGGCGAAGTTCTACAACGAGTACCTGTACCGCGCCGGGCTCTCGATCCTGGACGTCCACCGGCACACGGTCGGAGTGCCGCCCACGGCGGGCTTCACCTGGCCGCCGGGGGAGATCTACCCGGGCAACCCGGTGTTTTTCCAGGACACCTCGTCGGCATCCCCGAGCACCTGGACCTGGACGTTCAACGACGCCCCGCCGCCCCATCCGTGAGGGGGCGGGAAGCGGCGGGGTACAATCGCGGTTGAATGAGCGAAGCCGCCGCCCCAGCAGTTGCCACCGCCGCCGTTGCCGTCGAGAATCTGACGAAGGTCTACCGGGTCTATGGGAGCCCGTGGGACCGCCTGCGCGAGCTCCTCACCCGGCATCCGTGTCACCGTGACTTCCACGCCCTGACGGACGTCAGCTTCACCCTGCCGCGGGGGGAGGGCCTGGCGGTCGTCGGCGAGAACGGGGCCGGCAAGAGCACGCTCCTCAAAATCCTCGCCGGGGTCGCCGCCCCCACTGCCGGCACCGCGCGGGCCGCGGGCAAGGTGGCCTCGATCCTCGAACTGGGCTCGGGCTTCCACCCCGAGTTCACCGGCCGTCAGAACATCGTGCTCAATGCCGCCATGCTCGGGCTCTCCGAGGCGGAGGTCCGCGAGAAGATCCCGGTCATCGTCGACTGGAGCGAGCTCGGCGACTTCATCGACCAGCCGGTCAAGGTTTACTCGACCGGCATGGCCATGCGCCTCGGCTTCTCGATCGCCACCCAGGTCGAGCCGGACGTCCTGATCGTCGACGAGGCCCTCTCGGTGGGTGACGGCTACTTCCAGAAGAAGTGCATGGACCGGCTGACCGCCTTCGTCGAGGCGGGGGGGACCCTCCTCTTCTGCTCCCATGCCATGTACTACGTCGCCGCCTTCTGCCAGCGGGCGCTCTGGCTGCGCGGCGGGCGCACCGCGGCGCTCGGGCCGGTCTCGCAGGTGGTCCGCGAGTACGAGAACTTCCTCCTCGCGAAGAGCGAGGCCCGCGCTCCCACCGCCGAGCCGGGTGCCGTCGCCGGGCCGGCGCGGGTCACCGCCGTCCGTTTCGGCAACGCTCCCAATTCGTTGGACGGCGCCGCCGCCGGTGCCGCCGCTGGTACCAAAAAGCCGCTCTATGCCAGCGGCGACCCGCTGGAGGTCGAGATCGAGTGGGAAACCCTGGAGCCGCGGCTCGCCTTCCATCTGGGGATCGGCATCAACCGCATCGACGGGGTCGAGGTCTTCTCCTTCGCCACCCACCTGGACGGCCTGCCTCCCCTGACCGGGGAGCGGCGGCATCGCGTGAAGCTCCGCCTCCCGAGCCTCCCCCTGGTCAAGGGAGAGTTCTCGGTCTACGTCTTCCTCCTCGACGAAGCGGGGCTCCACGTCTACGATCAGCGCTTCCTCCGCCGGGCCTTCGAGGTCGCGGCCCCCGCCTTCGCCTTCGGCCTGATCCGCGCCGAGCACGCCTGGCAGGTGGACGGCCATCGCGCCTCGCCCGTACAATTAGCGGCGGACCGACACGAGGTCCGGCTCTCCTGAGTCTTCCGAGCCCCTGATGATCCATTCTCCCCTCCAGCCCCTCCTCGCCGAACCGGCCCGCACGACCGCCTTGCGGGTCAATCCCTTCCTGCACGACGGCGGCGACCGGCTCTACGACCCGTTGACCGATCGCACGCTCCTCGCCGGGGAGCCGGGCTACGCGGCCCTGCGGGGTCTCCTCGCCGGAGGGACCACGCTCTCCGGCCTGCCCGAAGTCGATCGCGCCGACCTCGCCG
>JAXDLD010000073.1:0-9497 GCA_034666805.1 Acidobacteriota bacterium | reverse complement strand
GGTCCTCAGGATGCTGGCCGCGGGCCGGTCGATCGATGAGGTGCTCACGGCCTATCCGGAGTTGGAAGGGGAAGACGTGCGACAGGCGATCCGTTACGCCGCCTGGCTAGCCTCCGATCAGCTTCGCCTCGTCAAGACCGCGTGAGGCCGCGCGTGTCGAGGCCCAGCTTCCTCGCCCTCCTTCTCGCCCTACCCCTCGCTGCTTCCCCCCACCCTCTCTTCCCCGCCCTCGGCAGGGAGGTCGTGGAGATCGTGCGCCAGAGCTTCCTCGATGCCCAGAAGGCCGGCCGTTGGGCCACGGCGAACGCGGGGTACGCGGATGGGTTGACCGATTCCGAGGCCTTCCGCCGCGCCACCCGCGAGCGCCTGGCCCAACTCGGCGCCTCGCACACCCAGTACTACACCCCGGAGGATGTGGGCTATCACGAGCTCCTCGCCATCTTCGAGGGAGTCCTGAAGCGGCCGGCGGAGTACGAGGGGATCGGGGCCGACCTATTCGAGCGGGAGGGCGGCTGGTTCGTGGCGCGGACCTTCCCCGGCTCTCCGGCGGAACGGGCGGGGCTCCGGCGCGGGGACCGGATCGCTACAGCGGATGGCGCGCCCTTCTCTCCGCGCCGATCGTTCTCCGGAAGGAGCGGCAAGGAGGTCGCGCTCGGGGTCGAGCGCAGACGGGGAGAGCCGCTCGTCACGGTCCGGGTCACTCCCCGGCGGGTCCAGCCGCGGGACGAGTGGCTGGCCGCCCAGCGGGAGTCGACCCGCGTCCTCGACTTCGAAGATCACAAGATCGCCTATGCCCTGGTCTGGGTCTGCGCCGGAGAGGAGCCGCGGCAGCTCCTCGCCGACGCTCTTTCCGGTCCGCTCGCCGGGGCCGAGGCTCTCGTGCTCGACTTCCGCGGCGGCTGGGGCGGCTGCAATCCCTCGTTCCTCGACCTCTTCAACCCGGCCAGCCCCGAGCTGACGCGGATCGACCGCGCGGGGCGGCGCTCGACCTTCGCGGCGAGTTGGAGGAAGCCCCTCGTCCTCTTGGTCGACGGCGGCACCCGGAGCGGCAAGGAGGTGGTCGCCCGCGCCATCCAGGGCCACCGGCTGGGCACTCTGGTCGGCGAGCGCACGGCCGGGGCGGTCGTCGCCGGCAAGCCGTTCCTCCTCGCGGACGGATCGCTGCTCCTCCTCGCGGTCGAAGACGTCCTCGTCGACGGCGAACACCTGGAGGGGAAGGGGGTGGCGCCGGACGTCGCCGTCCCGGCGGAGCTCCCCTACGCGGAAGGGCGCGATCCGCAGCTCGAAAGGGCGCTCGAAGTTGCGTCAAGAGAGATCCCTCGCGGCGTGGTACCCTGATCCCATGGCCGAGCCGAACCGTCGCCTGACCCCCGAGGAGTACCTGGCCATGGAGCGCCAGTCGGAGGAGAAGCACGAGTACCTGGACGGCGAGGTTTTCGCCATGACCGGGACAAGCCTCCGGCACAACGACATCGTTTGGAACATCTCGAGTGCCCTCCACTTCCAGTTCCGCGGCCGCCCCTGCCGAGCCTCCGTTGGCGAATTGCGGCTCCGGGTCGACGCCACCGGCCTCTACACCTACCCCGATACCGTCGTCGTCTGCGGCGACCCTCAGCTCGCCGATGCCGAGCTCGACACCCTTCTGAATCCCATTCTGATCTTCGAAGTTCTCTCGCCCTCGACCGAGGCCTACGACCGCGGTAAGAAGTTCGCCCACTACCGCACGATCGAGTCCCTCGCCGAGATCGTCTTCGTGTCCCAGGAGCGGGTGCAGGTCGAGCGGTTCTCGCGGCAGCCGGGAGGGGGATGGCTCCTCCTGGAGGCCAACCGCTTGGAAGACCGCCTACCCCTTCCCGCGATCGGCTGCGAGCTTTCTCTCGCCGACGTCTACGAACGAGTGTTCGACTCCAGCGTCTGACGCATCTCTACTGGAAATACCCGAACACGTCGACGATCAACTGCGCCGTACCGGCCGCCATGTCGAGGTGGACGGTCAGCCCACCGCTGCCGTCGGTCGTCAGGGGGAGGATGGCGTTGTTGGCCCGGGTCTGGCCGGCGCTCCAGTTGAGCGCGGTGGCGAGCGGGGCGACCCCGCCGGCCGCGAAGGCGCGGAAGTCGCCAGGCTGGGTTGGCGCCACGGCCGTGAGATTGACGGAGACGGCCTGCGCCGTGGCCGGGACGCCGCAGCGGCCGGCCAGATTCCAGGTGCGTTCGGAATTGGCGGCTAATCCCGGGCCGCCGTAGGGGCCGGCCGGGTTCCTCGTGTCGACCAGCCGGCAGGGAGGCACGGTATAGAAGTCGGCCGGGGCCGGCGGCGCGCCGAGGTCGAGGACCGCCAGGGTCGCCGAGCGGGCGGGGAGGGACAGGGTCAGGGCTCCCGCGGAGGGCGCCGCGGTGCCGGCGGAGCCCAGGCGGTGGGTGCCGTCGAAGCGGTAGAGGGTCGCGGTCCGGGTGAGCCCACCGGCGACCTGGACCGTCGTCTGGCGAGTCGCCGTGTCCTTGTTGAAGAGGAGCACCCAGAGACGCGAGCCCGTCCCACGGATAGCGTAGCTCCCCACCGCGTCGACGTCCGAGGAGACGGCCCGCACGCTGTCGCCGGCCACCTTGGCGCCCGCGCCGTCGTAGTTGAGGTAGAGAAGAAAGGCATCCTCGATCGGGCTGTTGTCGGCCGGCGCCACCCAGCGCGCCGCTAAATCCACCCCCTCGCGGCCGAAGATGGCGAGCGCCTCGGCCTGCGCTAAGGCGCTGCTCGTTCCGCCGTCCCCCCAGTTGTACTCGGTGAAAGCGATCTTCGTTCCCGGCAGGCGGCTGGCGATCCAGGCCTTCAGGCGCGGGATCATCATGATCGCCTCGTTGGTGGTCTGGCTGATCCAGGACTCGTCGTGGTAGCTCGGATCGTAGAGGCTCTTCAAGCTCCGCAGCCGCAAGGCCGAGGTGGCCGCCGACTCGTCGGACGAGAGGGCCACGCCGTTCGCCTGCGGGTAGTAGTGGATGTCCAGGTAGTCGATCAGGCGCACTCCGTGCGCGGCCTGGTAGTCGGCGGCCTGCTTTAAGTACCAGTCGATCCAGGCCAGGCCACCGTGGGCCGCCCGGTCGGGACCGGGGCCGCAGCCGCCGGCGTCCGCGGCCGAGTAGAAGTACTCGCACCAGCCCCAGGAGACCGGCCCCAGGGTCCGGGCGTTGGGGTCCTGGGCCTTGATCGCCGCCGCGTAGTCGCGCGTCTTCTGCCAGAGCTCGTCGTAGGTCGTGGGATTGGGGTGGACGTCCCGGTGGGAGCTGTTCCAGAGCGCCGGCTCGTTGTCGAGATCGAAGAGGCGGACTCCCCCCTGCGCGGCGGTGCCCGCGCGCTGGGCGAGATGGGCCATCCAGCCGGTCACGAAGGTGGGGTCGATGGCGCGCGAGGTATCGTGCGGGTCGTTGCCGGTCACCGGGGTACCGTTGGTGTGAAGGCCGTTGCCGGCGTCGGCGTTGCAGCCCTGGAAGGGGTTGATCGTGCACTCGTTCTGCTGCTGAGCGCCGTACTTGGCGACCGAGAAGCCCCAGCGGTAGTTGCGGTCGATCGGGGTCCAGCCGATGAGCGGCACCGTGATCAGGGCCTCGCCGCCGGCCGCCCGGGTCTCGTCGACGAAGACATCGGCTGCCGAGCCGTTCGGGAGGTTCTCCGGATGGGGGTTGCTCTCCGGGATGTTGTAGAAAAGATAGTCGCTCGCCCGATTCGAGACATCGTCCTGCCAGGAGTAGCGGGTGGTGGCGTTGCCCCCCCACCGCCGTAGCGGCCAGTGCAGGCGGTTCGCCTGGGCGGTGCTGCCGAAGTTGACCCCGTAGAGGAGCGGTGAGACCGGATGGCGGTCGGCCCCCGGATCGACGTCGACCGTTACCGGCGCGGCGGCGGCGAAGAGCGGGCCGGCGAGCAGGCAGACGAAGGTCGCGAGGTACCCGGAGAGGCCGCGGCGGCGCGGAGCGGGAGAGGTCGGCATGGCGAGAGACCCGGGACGAGCTGGATAGGATTATAGCTAATCGGTGATGAAAAAGAAGCGACGGTGCGGGGAAAGACCCCGCCATCCCAAGTGCTAGACTTTCCCCATGCCCGCCGATCCGGCTCTCGTGGAGGCCCTCCGCGCCGCCCTGGCAGACCGGAAGGACGTGCATCTCGCCCTCCTCTTCGGCTCCCGGGCGCGCGGCCGGTTCCGCCCGGACTCGGACGTCGACGTGGCCTATCTGGGAAAGGACGTCGATCCGTTGGAACTCGCCTACCGCCTGGGGCTGGCTGCGCGCCTGGAGGTCCAGGCGGTGGACATCGCCGACCCTAGCTATCCTTTGATGAAGGTCGTCCTCCGCGATGGGATTCTGCTCCACCAGGGGGAGCCCGGTGCTCAGGCGCGCTGGCGCTCTCATGCCATCGCGCAGCTCGAGACCGATCGTCCCTGGTTCGAGCGCATGCGGGATGCCTACTTGAAGCGGCTCGCGGAAGGGCGTCATGGTTGACCGGGACGTCCTCTCCGCCAAACTGAAGGAGCTGGCGTACCGCATCGCCAAAGTGCGTCAATATCACCCGCTTGATGCCGAGGAGCTGGAGAAAGATGGGGACCGGCTCGACCTCATCTCGTTCAACCTGATGCTCGCCGTCCAGGCCTGCCTCGACATCGCCAGCCATGTCATCTCCGACGAGGAGTGGACGGTTGCCGTCACAATGGGCGAGTCCTTCCGCCGCCTGGCCGAGCACGAGGTCATCTCACAGGCGACGGCGGCGACTCTGAACCAAGCGGTGGCTCTCCGCAACATCGTGGCGCACGGTTACAGCAAGGTCGAGCCCGGCCTCATCCATGCCGCCGCGAAGACCGGTCCCGCCGAGCTCGAGCGCTTTGTGGAGGAAGTCTCGGCCTGGGTGCGCGCTCAGCAATCCTAAGCCCGCTATCTCCGAATGCCACACGTGTTACGCTTTTACCCCCCATGAAGGACATCTCGACCCCGGCCTTCGAGCTCCGCTTCCGTCCCATCGAGCCCGACGACCAGGATCTCCTCTTCCGCGTCTACGCCAGCACCCGCGAGGAGGAGCTCGCGGCCGTGGTCTGGGAGGCGGGGCAGAAGGAGGCCTTCCTGCGCCAGCAGTTCGAGGCCCAGCACCGCTGGTACCAGGAGAACTACGCGGGAGCCGAGTTCCTGGTCATCCTCCAGGGCGGGGAGCCCGCCGGCCGGCTCTACGTCGTGCGCTGGGAAAAGGAGATCCGGCTGATCGACATCGCCCTCCTCCCCGCGCACCGGAACGGCGGCGTCGGCAGCGCCATCCTGGAGGAGATCCTGGCCGAGGGGAGCGCGGCGGCCAAGCCGGTCACCATCCACGTCGAGAAGTTCAATCCCGCCTTGCGGCTCTACGAGCGGCTGGGGTTCACCCCCATCGAGGACCGCGGGGTCTACTACCTCATGCAGCGGACCCCCGCCCCGTCTACGTGAAGACGGCTTCGAAGAGCACCCCGCCGCCGTCTCCCCCCTCGTCCGGAGCGAGGCCGACGGGGACGAGGAAGAGGTCGTGGGCCCCCAGCTCGGCGTGCTCGACCCGGTAGATCCCCTGTGGGCGGAGAGCGGTCCGGGGACCGCGGAAGACGAGGGAAAACTGGGCGCGGCCCGTGGGCGGGGCGGCGCCGGCCTTGACCTGGACCAGCTTGAACGGCACCGGCTCCGCCCCCAGATAGAGGCCGAAGGTCTCCCCCACCCGGCCGTCGAAGTCCTCTCGGGTCCAGCTCTCGATCATCGCGGTCTCCCTCCAGGTCGCGCAGTATAGCGGAGCCCCGCTGCGGGCCCTCCGGACCAGAGATCCTTGGATATCTCTGCTTGCGCTAAGATGCATTCACCGCTCGCTCCGGAGCGGTGCGATCTTGACGAAAGAGAGGGGCGCGAAAGGGTGCGACTGGTGGTCCTCGCCGCGGGCCGCGGCCTGCGCTTGCGCGCGGAGAGCGGCGACCGCGCCAAGATCCTGCTCGATGTCGGGGGGAGGACGATCCTCGAGCGCCTGGTCGAGCTCGCCGCCGATCTCGGCCTCGATCCCCTGGTCGTCACCCGGCGGGAGTTCGCCGACGACATCGGGCGGACCGCCGAGGTGCTGGTCGAGGACGAGCCCACGGAGTTCATGGAGTCGTTCTACTTCTCCCGCGTCGCCCTCCACGAGACCTTCTGCTGGATGGGCGGGGACATGCTCTTCTCGGACCCGCGGCCCCTCCGCGACCTGCTCGCCGATCACATCGGGCAGGGTTGCGCCTGCTCGTTCTTCTACTCCCGGGGCGACCGCTTCAAGGCCAAGATCCGGTTGTCGCCCACCCCGAGGGTCGAGGTGACCCGCGAGGGCACCCACGAGTGGAGCATCCCGAACTTCGTCGTCCAGGAGCCGCGGCTCTTCGCCGACATGCCCCCCGGCCGCCGCGCGGACTACCTGCAGAAGGCGATCGACCGCGGCGATCCGGTCCTCTTCCGCGAGTACGAAGCGCCGGTCTTCGAGATCGACACCCCCGCCGACCTCGCCCAGGCACGGCTTTTCTTCGCCTTCACCGAGCCGCGGGCGCGCCAGGCCGGATGAAGGCCGATCTCCTGACCGCCGCCTCGGTCAACGGCATCATCACGCCCGGCCGCGGCCTGCCGAGCATGGACCTCGTGAAACGGATGCCCACCCCGCCGCGGACCCTCGCGATCCACCACGAGGTGCGCCGCCGCTACGGCGCGGTGCTCGTCGGCACCGGCACGGTCCGGGTCGACGATCCGACCCTCACCTCCCACGCCGCCCCCGGTTTCGCCTGCGCGCGGGCGACCCTCGACCCCGCCGGCCGCATCCCGGCCGGCGCCCGCTTCCTGGACGGCTCGGTGCGCACTCTGGTCGGGGTCACGGAGGCGACCCCGGCGAGCTACCTCGACCTCCTCGCCGAGCGGGGGGTGGAGGCGGTCCCCGCCGGCACCGGGGAGCGGGCCGATCTCGGCCTCTTCCTGGACGGCCTCCTGGCGCGCGGGATCGCCTCGGTGGTCTGCGAGGGGGGCGGCACCCTCAACCGGGCCCTCCTCGCGGCCGGCCTCGTCGACCGCCTCCACCTCTGGCTCCTCCCGGTCGTCCTCGGGAGCGCCTCGGTCAACCTCTTCGAAGGGGGGGACGCGGGCCGCCTCGACGAGCTGCGGCTGGAAGCCGTGGAGACAGTCGAGGACTTCCTCTTCCTCCGCTACCGGGTGGGCCAGCGGGGTCTCTAACAAAATCGGCGGCGGCTTCGGGCTACATGCTGAGCTCGACCCGGTCCCGCCCGCCCGCCTTGGCGCGATAGAGGGCGGAGTCGGCGGCGGCGATCAGGGCGAGCGGGTCCATCCCGGTAGCGTCGCTCGACGCCACCCCGAGGCTCATGGTGACCAGCATGCGGGCGGCGGCGAGCTCGATGGGGGCCAGGCCCACCCGGGAGCGGATCTTCTCGCCGATCCTGGAGGCGGCGTCGGTGCCGCAGCTCGAGAGGACGATCAGGAACTCCTCCCCGCCGTAGCGGCCGATGGCGTCGTAGGGGCGGACCGAGGCGCGCAGGCGCCGGGCGATCTCCTGGAGGGCGGCGTCGCCGGCCAGGTGGCCATGGGTGTCGTTGACCGTCTTGAAGTGGTCGACGTCGGCCATGAGGACCCCCACCGGCTCCCCCGTCCGCCGGCCCCGCGCCAGCTCGCGCCCCAGGACCTCCAGGATCGCCGCCCGGTTCCAGAGGTGGGTGAGCGAGTCGAGCATGGACTTCCGGTGCATGGCGTCGCGCTCGCGGATGAGGTCGAGCTGCGCCTGGCTCAGGGCCTCCATCCTGATCTCGTTGTCGACCAGGGCCGCCAGGTCGCGCAGGGCTTCCAAGTCGGCGGGGCCGATCTCGCGCGGCTTGCGGTCGATGACGCAGAGGGTCCCCACCTGGCTGCCGTCCAGGGCTTTCAAGGGGTGGCCGGCGTAGAAGCGGATGTACGGCTCGCCGAGGACGAGCGGGTTGTCGGCGAAGCGCGGGTCGAGCAGGGTATTGGGGACGACCATCGTGCCGCTTTCCAGGATGGCATGGGCGCAGAAGGAGATGGTCCGCGAGTCCTCGGAGCCGAGCGTCCCCTGCTTCGACTTGAACCACTGGCAGGCGCCGTCGACCAGGGTGATCATGGCGATGGGGGCGTCCAGGAGCCGGCAGGCGAGCCGCGTGATGCGGTCGAAGCGCTCCTCGGCCGGGGTATAGAGGAGCCCGAGGCCGCGCAGGGCCGCGAGGCGTGCCTGCTCGTCGCCAGGCCGGGCCGGTTCGATCATCACCCGATTTTCCTCCGATCTCCCCGGTACCGCGACGCTCCGTTTTTGACCTGGAAGCGTAATTATAGCGCGCGCAGGCTTCCCCTGTCTCTCTCTACGGAGCGGAGGGGGGGATTGGACGAAGGGGGAATCAGCGGGAGCGCTCCGGGACCTCGTCGTAGGTCTTTCCCCCGAGCACCCGGCCGGTGACGGCCTTCCGCTTCCCTCCCCACTGCTTGAAGAAGAAGGGCACGCCCGCCCGGCGGCACTGGTCGCGGAGGTCCAAAACCCACGACTCCTCGATGGGCCGCGCCCCGGGGCCGCTCTCGCCGCCGACGATGACCCAGCCGATCCCGGAGAGGTCGATCGGGCCGAGACTCTCGAGGAGCGGCTCGACCGAGAGGATGCGCAGGCCCGCTGGCGCCGCCCGGAGGTGCTCGATCCGCGGCAGACCGTGCTTCTGGTTCTCGACGCTCACCCCCCACCAGATGTGCGGCTCCTCCGCGGCGGACCGCAGGGTCGTCTGGAGCAGGTCCCGCAGACGCTCCGACCGCTTGGTGAGGACCTGGTAGGTGTGCCAGTTGGCGCGCTGCATCACGCGGACGACGGCGGCGATGTACTCGTCGGGGACGTCCTCGTGAAAGAGGTCGCTCATGGAATTGACGAAGATCATCTTCGGCCGCCGCCAGAGGAGAGGCTGGTCGAGCTTCCCCGGGATCAGCCGGAGGTCGAAGCCCTGCTCGTAGGGATGGCCCGGAACGCCGCGGAAGCGCTCGGCGAAGGTCTCGGCGTAGCAGTGGGCGCAACCCGGGCTGATCTTGGTGCAGCCCCGGATGGGATTCCAGGTGGCGTCGGTCCACTCGATGGAGGAATGCTCACTCATAGTCCCAGGATAAGCGCCAACGGAGCGTAGGACAATGTTCTAGAAAGTTTTCCGAAGCACGTAGGAAGTAATTTTCCTTGCCTCAAAAATCGAGCTGCACGCGAAAAAAGTAAAGTTCCACACCTGAAAAGTCCCCCGGAAGCCGGCGTAAGTTACTTTCCAGGGATGGAAAGTCGAAACGGAGGAGTCAAGAGTCGACTCGGAGACGTTCCGGGGGCTCCCGGAGAAGTTTCTGAAGCTCCCGGACGGGCTGGAGTTGCCCCGGTTTCGTGGACACATAGCCCCTTTCTTGTAAGGGGGAGAAGGAGTCCATGATGCCGAGAGGTCGTCTGCCGTATCCGCTGGAGTTCCGTGGTC